>NZ_JBNYXT010000011.1:0-139251 GCF_051380795.1 Janthinobacterium leeuwenhoeki | reverse complement strand
TTTCGCTGCTGGACACCCAGCAGCGCTTCCAGCTTGTGAAATGAACCGCCGTATGCGGAACCGCACGTACGGTGGTGTGAGAGGGCGGCTGAGGTAACTCAGCCCCCTACTCGATTGGCACGACCGGGTTGAAAGGACGCACCATGAACATGAAAGTGAAAGCCACGCCCTAGCAGCGCAAGCGGCTGGCGGCGGCCGGCAAGCACCGCCTGCAACCAGACGATTAGCGGGCCGGTAGCTCGACGATGAAGTTCGGATCAAAAGCGGGATTTTGCGGCGTGCCGCTGCGCGTCTTGTAGCCGCAGGGGTTGGATACGACGCGGCACTGGCCGATGCGGTAATCGCGCGTAGCATGGATGTGGCCATGCACCCACAGGTCCGCTTGCGCGACCAGCTCGTCCAGGCGCGAGGCATAGGCGGGCGAACACCCTTCGTTGCCGTAGGCATCATCGACCGAGAGCAGCGACGGCGCCATGTGGCTGATGACGACGGTCGCGCCATCGAAAGGCTGCGCCAGTTCGCGCGCCAGCCAGGCTTTTTGCTGCGCGTGGAACATGGCCGTATCGGCCGCGCGCAGCTTGCGAAAGCCCATGTTGGCCAGGCGGATGCGCTTGTAGTCGTTCATGACGGCTTCCGCGTCGCGCATGGCCGACTGCCGCGTATCGTCGCCCAGCAGGCGAAAATCCGTCCACAGGGTAGCGCCCAGGAAGCGCACGGCGTTGCCTGCCTGGTCGGTGATAACGTGGCTATCGGCGTCGAGAAAATGCACGTTGTCCGTGGCGGCGCAGGCGCTGCGCAGCTCCTGGCGCACCTTGTCGAGGTGGTGGCCATAGCCTTCGTGGTTGCCATGCACGTACAGCACCGGCAGTCCCGCGAATGCGCTGGCGGCCCAGGCGACGGCGCGGGCGCCCGTGTCGATGTCGCCGGCCAGAATCACGGCGTCGGGGCAGCTGAGCGCGAGGTCGCCCTGCGGCGCTTCATCGCGCCATAACTCATGGTGCAGGTCCGACAAAATCAGTAAACGCATGCGGTATCCAGGCGATTGGAGGGTACGCCATCGTACCTGAAAAGCCTCACTCTTCCTCCAGCGCGGCGAAGCTGTGCGCCAGGTAGTCGATCAGCGCGCGCACGGCTGGCAGCAGGCCGCGCCGCGACGGAAACACGGCGTGGATGATTTCGCGCTGCGGCCGCCACTGCTCCATCAGCGGCAGCAGGCTGCCATCGGCCACCTGCCCGGTGATCATCATGGTCGGCAGCTGCACCACGCCCACGCCGGCCACGGCCGCGTCGCGCAGGGTCAGCATGTCGCCCGTGACGAAGCGCGGCGTGTGGCGCAACTGGGCGCGCGCGCCATCGGGGCCGTGCAAATCCCACTGGTAGTGCTGCTGCGGCGTGCCCAGGGCCAGGCTGGGCCAGTCGGCCAGGTCGGCTGGCGCCTTCGGCAGCGGTGCGCCGGCGAACAGCAGCGGGCTGCCCACCATGCACTGGCTGCGTTCGGCCAGCACGCGCAGCACCAGGTCGCTGTCGGGCAGCGGCGGCGGACGCACGCGGATGGCCACGTCGATGCCTTCGGCCACCAGGTCGACGCGGCGGTTGCTCGCCTCCAATAGCAGAGTCACCTGCGGATGCGCGCGCATGAAGCCGGCCAGCATGGGCGCCACCAGGGAGTGCAGCAGGGCGATGGGGCAGGACATGCGCACCGTGCCGCGCGGCGCGGCCCGCGTCAGTTCGATCGCTTCCTGCGCCGCCTCCGCTTCCACCAGCATCGCCTTGCAATGCTCGTAAAACGTCTGCCCCACGTCGGTGACGGAAAAATGCCGCGTCGTGCGCTGCAGCAGGCGTGCGCCGAGGCGTTCTTCCAGCAGCGCGATGCGCCGGCTCAGTTTGGATTTCGGCAAGTCCAGCGCGCGTCCGGCCGGCGCGAAGCCGCCATGGTCGACCACTTGCACAAAGTAATACAAGTCATTCAGATCCTGCATGCCGCCTCCTTAATCGTTCTATTTTTGGAACGCTGAAGCGATATTTTACCGCCTACCGCCCTTATCGTCGCAAGAGTAAGCTATCTCTATCGTACTGCAAACCCCATCAGGAGATCGAGATGAACACAGTCACAGCTATCTACAGCGCACCGCGCCAGCACTGGGTAGGCGACGGTTTTCCCGTGCGCTCGATGTTTTCGTATAACGGCCATGGCAAGCAGCTGAGCCCATTCCTGCTGCTTGACTATGCCGGTCCTGCCGAATTTGCGCCCGGCACCCGTCCTCCCGGTGTCGGTTCGCACCCGCACCGCGGTTTTGAAACGGTGACCATCGTCTACAAGGGCGAAGTGGCGCACCGCGATTCGACGGGCCAGGGCGGCGTGATCGGCCCCGGCGACGTGCAATGGATGACGGCCGGTGCCGGCATCCTGCATGAAGAGTTTCACTCGCCTGCCTTCACGCAGTCGGGCGGCACCCTGGAAATGGTGCAGCTGTGGGTGAACCTGCCGGCCAAGAACAAGATGACGGCGCCCGGCTACCAGGCCATCACCAGCGACACCATTCCCACGGTGGCGCTGCCAGACGGCGCCGGCTCGGTGCGCGTGATCGCCGGCGATTTCGGCGGCCAGCATGGCCCGGCCCGCACGTTTTCGGCTATGCAGGTGTGGGACATGCGCCTGATCCAGGGCAAGCTGACGGAATTGCCGGTGCACGCCGGCTGGAGCACGGCGCTGATCGTCCTGCATGGCACGGTGCTGGTGAATGGCGAGAGCGTGGTGCGCGAAGCGCAGATGGCGCTGTTCGAGCGCGATGGCGACAGCATCACCATCGAGGCGAACAACGACGCCGTGGTGCTGCTGCTGAGCGGCGCGCCGATTGACGAGCCCATCGTCGGCCATGGCCCCTTCGTCATGAACAGCGAAGCGGAAATCGCGCAGGCGTTCGAGGATTTCAACAGCGGCCGCTTCGCCCGCATTGAGAAGTAATTTGTGCCGTTAATTTGTGCAATACCCATGCCGCATCCCGCGGCATGGTTTTTCAGGAGCCCCCCATCAGCACCCCCGCCAACTTCCAGGGATTACCACCGATGATCGATCCCGACGACGCCGTCATGCTGCTGATCGACCACCAGAGCGGCTTGTTCCAGCTGGTGCGCGACATCGAGCAGCACGTGCTGTGCGGCCACGTGACGGCGCTGGCCAAGCTGGAGATTATCGAGGCGGCTGCCAGGGCGTGATCGTCGCTGCGCCGCTACGGCGCCTCGTAGCTGCTGCGTATTGCCGCCAGCACGCCGCGCTGTTCCAGGTGCGTGATGGCGGCGTTCAGGCGCGCCAGGTCGGCGGCGCTGGTGGTGCGCGTATTGAGCATCAGGTGCACGGGCGCGCGCAGGGCCAGGAAGGGCAGGGCGCTCAAGGCGACGCCCTGCAGGCGCGCCTCGTGGCGCACGGCCAGCACGTCGCCCAGCAGCAGGTCGGCGCGGCCCGCATCGAGCATGCGCACGCCTTGCTGGAAGCTGCCGAACGCATTCAGGCGGCCGGCTTTTTCCAGCGCCGGCCGGGCTGCCGCATACTGCGCGCCATACCAGCCCACTTTTGGCGCCAGCAAGGTCGACCTGCCGCGCGCGAGCTGCGCGAAGCTGGCGATCTGGCGCTGGCTGCCGGGCGCGCCGGATTTGCTGAAAAGGCCCACGGCTTCGTCGCGATACGCAATGGAAAAGCGCGCATACGACTGGCGTTCCGGCGTCTCGGACGCGGCCAGCATCAGGTCCAGCCCCCCATTCTGGAACAGCAGCTGGCGCCGCGCGGTGGGCAGTTCCGGCAAGGTGACCAGGGTACAGCGGGCTTCTTTGAAAATAGCTTTCAGCAACTCCAGGTCCAGACCCGTATAGCGGCCCTGGGCATCGCGGTAGACATACGGCGGCCACTGCTCCAGCGCCATCGTCATGCGGCAGGCCACGGCGGGCAGGGCAGATATGCCGAGCACTGCCGCAAACAGGAGATGGCGCATGCGCATATAGAGACTTCCCTAGAGATTCAACTTGATATTCAATTTGCCAGATTGGCCATGGAAGTCAAGGGCTGTTACCGCTGAAGGCAGGTCTGGTTGGCATTTCCTCGATGTTGGCGCGCTTTTTGCTGCCTGGCCCTATTGCTTTCGCTTCCGCTACGGCGAACACCGCACGGTGTAATCGGCTATAGTGGCGCGGTGCCACCACTGCCCCGCAAAGGAAGACCGCTTGACTGCCCCGCTCGAGATCGCCGCCAATGTACTGATGACTGCCTCCATCATCCTGGCTGGCCGCAATAATATTCATTCCTGGTGGATCGGCATCGTCGGCTGCGTGCTGTTTGCCGTGCTGTTTTTCCAGGTCAACCTGTACGCCGACGTGATGTTGCAGCTATTTTTTATCGTCACTTGCGTGATCGGCTGGCTGCAATGGCGGAGCGGCGCCGGCGGCAAGCCCTTGCCGATCACGCGCACGGGCTGGCGCAGCCTGGCCTGGGTGGTGCCGGCCGGCATCGTTTCCGTGGCGATCTACGGCATGCTGCTGCACCGCTTTACGAATGCCTACGCGCCCTTCATCGATTCGGCAGTGTTGGTATTTAGCGTCATCGCGCAATTCCTGCTGATGAGCCGGCGCATCGAAACCTGGGCTTTCTGGCTGCTGGTCAACACCGTGGCCGTGCCGCTCTACTACAGCCGCGGCCTGCACCTGACGGCCGTGCTGTATGCGGCCTATTGGGTCAACGCCCTGATTTCCTGGTACTGGTGGAGCGTACAGGCGCGCCGCGCGCTGCAGGCGCCTGCGGTGATTGCCGACGCCTGATATTGCCTTATACCAAGTCTTTAGATTCAAATCGTATATACAATCAATTTTTAATTCGTTCACGCGCTAAAGATGCCGGGATATAGTGGCCTTTCCCCGCTTACCGGTGTCTTTTATGTTGCGTTTTATCCTTTTTGCCTGTTTTTCCGCCGCCCCACACCAGCTGACCATGCACTGCATGGCGCAGTCGATGCCGGTGCGTGCCCGTCCACGCCTCCCGTAATTCCTTAACACCCCCGTCGTCGTTTTGCCCGCTGGCCCACCCGGTCCGCGTGCCCCTGTTCGGCCTTTTTTATCGGAAAAAGGCTGCAATCCCAATAAGAGGAAATCATGTTCAAACCACTCGCCATCAGTCTTGCCATCGCCGCCGCCTTTCCCGCCGTTTCCACCATCGCCCACGCCGAGGACGACATGCTGCGCGTTAACGTGACCGGATCGAATATCCGCGTCAGCGAAAAGGAGGGCGCCAGCGCCGTGCAAGTCATCACGGCCAAGGAATTGAAAGCCGGCGGCAAGACCAGCGTGTCGGACGTGCTGCGCGCCATCTCCGCCAACAGCGGCAACAGCTATAACGAACAATATACGGGCAGTTTCTCGGCCGGCACCTCGGGCCTGTCGCTGCGCGGCATCGGCCAGCAAAACACCCTGATCCTGGTGAATGGCCGCCGCGTGGCCAGCTACGCCACGGCGCAGGATTTGCAGCAGACCTTCGTTGACCTGAACAGCCTGCCGATGGCGGCCGTGCAGCGCATCGAAGTGCTCAAGGATGGCGCCTCGTCCGTGTATGGCTCCGACGCCGTGGCCGGCGTGGTCAACATCATCCTGTACCAGGAATTCACGGGCACGGACATCACGGCGCAATGGGGCGGCTCGACGCAAGGCACGGGCCAGCACGAAAAGAGCGCGGCGCTGCAAACGGGTTTCGGCAAGCTCGAGGAAGATGGCTACAGCGTGGTCTTCTCGGTCGACGCGCAGCAGCGCGACAAGCTGCAGCAAAGCGATGTGGCATGGCTGCGCGATGCCGATTACCGCCAGCAGCAGCGCGGCAGCCTGGGCTGGACCGCCACGAATTACGCCGGCAACGATCCCACGCAGACCCTCGGCGGCGTGCGCGGCCCGCTGCAACTGGTGCCGTACAAAGACATCAATCCCGACCGCAGCGGCCAGGTGCTGGCCTACAATCCGGCGCCATATAAAACGCTGATCCCGGGCATCCAGCGCATCCACTCGTCGCTGCGTGGCACCCTCAAGCTGAACGCGGACACGCAAGCTTATGCCGACTTGCTGCACAGCTATTCGCGCGCCGACCAGACCTTCAGCGCGCCTTTGAGCGTGAACAACGCCACGCGCGTGTGGAACAACAGCAGCAAGCTGCTCGACACCATCCCCGTGGTGTTGCCCGTGGGCCATCCGAACAATCCAGGCACGACGCCCTTGCCATTTACTGCCACCCTGTTCGACCTGGGGCCGCGCCTGAAGCAGGACCGCGTCACCTTCTACCGCGCGCTGGCCGGCGCCAAGGGTACCTGGGCGGGCTGGGACTGGGACACGGCCGTTGCCCATTCCAGCAGCAAGCTGGAGGAAACGGTGCAGAACTTCGTCAACCGCTACGAATTCCAGAAAGTGCTGGCCGACGGCAGCTACAATTTCTTTGACCAGTCACAAAACAGCGAAGCAGTGCGCAACCGTCTGCGCCTGTCGACCCTGCGCCCGGCCGAATCGACGCTCGACACGCTCGACTTTTCGGCGGCCAAGGATATCTGGCACCTGCCGGCGGGCGCACTGGGCTTTGCCGCCGGCTTTCAATGGCGCCGCGAAAAGATGGATTCGCAAACCTCGACGGCCGTGCTGTCGGGCACGGAACTGCGGCCCGCACTCAATATCATCAACGGCTCGCGCAATGTGTCGGCCCTGTTTGCCGAATTCAATGTGCCTGTGGTGAAGGATCTGTCCGTCAACGTGGCCGGCCGCGCCGACCATTACAGCGACTTTGGCAATGCGTTTTCGCCGAAAGCCAGCGCGCGCTATCAGGCGGCGCCATGGTTGTTGCTGCGTGGCACGGTTTCACGCGCCTTCCGCGCACCGTCGCTGCCGGAAATCACCGACAGCACGGCCGTCAGCTATACCGGCGTGATCGATGCCCGCGATCCCCTGACGCCGACGCAGTCGCGCGGCGTGACGGTCATGACCATCGCCAATCCGAACCTGCGCCCCGAGCGCTCGAACAATCTGAACCTGGGCGTGGTGGTGTCGCCCACCAGCAGTTCCAGCATCGGCCTCGATTACTACCGCATCAAGCAAGATGGCGTGATCGGCACGGCCAGCGCCACCACCATCCTCGGCAATGAAGGCACGGCGCCGCAACAGATTACGCGCGGTGCCGATGGGCGCATCACGACCCTGTACCGCCAGTTCCGCAACCAGGGCCAGCGCGAAGTGTCGGGCATCGATATCGACCTGCGCCAGCGCTTCGTCGACAAGGACTGGGGCAAGCTGACCCTGGCCGGCCAGCTGAGCCGCGTGCTGCGCTTTGCCGAACCGTTGTCCGATGGCGCGCCGCTGACCGATGGCGCCGGCACCAATTACTTCGGTTCCATCCCGAAATGGCGTGGCGTCAGCTCGGCCACCTGGGAGCAGGGCAAGTGGTCGTCCACGCTCACATGGAATTATGTGGGCAGCTATGCGCAGCAGCAGCACCTCGATGAATCGGTGGCCGCCTTCAGCACCTTTGACGTGACCAACAGCTGGCAGCTTGCGCCGGCAGCGAGCGTCACCTTCATCGTGCAAAACCTGGCCAACAAACGCGCGCCCTGGGACTATGCCTCCACCGGCTTTGACTTTACCCAGGCCGATCCGCGCGGACGCGTTGCGGCGCTCAAGCTGAACTACAAGTTCTAACCACTCGCCGCCTGCCGCTGCCCCGTCTGCTCCTGCAGGCGCTGGCGGTAGGCGCTGGGGGGAACGCCCATGCGTTCGCGAAAGGCGGTGGCGAAGTTGCCCGCGTTGTGAAAGCCGATCAGCAGGGCGATATCCTGCACGTCGATGTCCGTCTGCTGCAGCAATTCCACGCCACGGGCAATGCGCGCTTCGCGGATGAAGGCGAAGACCGTCATGCCCGTCTGCTCGCGGAACATCAGGGTCAGCTTTTCGCGGTAGGTGCCCACGCTGCGGGCGATTTCGGACAGGTTCGGCAGGCTGCCCAGGTTGTCGAGGATCAGCTGTTTGACCGCATTGACAAAGACCATGTCGGGATGCTGCAGCTTGGCGCTGATCGACGCCGTTGCTGGCAAGGTACTGTTGTTTTTACGCATCAAGCCCAGGTGGATATGGATGCGCGCGGCCAGCTCTTCCGGCGTGAACGGCTTCGAAATGTAGTCGACGCCGCCCACTTGCAAGCCCATGACGCGTTCCTTGGTGGCATCGGCGCCGCTGAGAAAGATCACGGGAATCTCTGCCGTTTCAGGATTGGCCTTGAGCAAACGGCATGCCGTGTAGCCATCCATCTCGGGCATGCGCACATCGAGCAGGATCAGGTCGGGATGCGTGGCCAATGCCAGCTGGTAACCCTGGTAGCCGTTGAACGCGATGCTGAAGCGGTAGGGCTGCTCGCTGAGCAGCTCCATCAGCATGCGCTGCTCGAAGGCGGAGTCGTCCACGATCAGGATATTTTTTTTGATGGTTTCGCTGGTCAATGACATGGCATGGATGACTTAACCAAATAGCAAGTTGTGGCTTATTATGCGCTGCTTTTCCTTTTTTTTCTGCTTTTCTCGTATTTCAAAAGATGTTTCTCCGCGAGAAGAAGCGCGGATTTCCCGGATCGCCAATAATTCACTCATGCATTGATTTTAAGCAATGTCGCTTGCCAACGAATCTGTTTTTCCAATGCTGCAAAAATGCCGAAGTCCCAG
Source organism: Janthinobacterium leeuwenhoeki (assembly GCF_051380795.1). Taxonomy (NCBI): domain Bacteria; kingdom Pseudomonadati; phylum Pseudomonadota; class Betaproteobacteria; order Burkholderiales; family Oxalobacteraceae; genus Janthinobacterium; species Janthinobacterium leeuwenhoeki. The sequence goes on along the minus strand of NZ_JBNYXT010000011.1, from coordinate 130,534 downwards.
GATTCTTGACTCTCGGCGCAAGTATTTTGTTGTCCTGGTTTGCGTGCCCAGAAAACGCCGGCAATACCGTGACTACCCTCGAAGCCCATCCATTGGAGGGGCGCATTAGTGATGTCCCATCATCCGGAGGTATCATGTTGCGAGTCATTTCATCCCGCTTGATCTCCGGCGCCAGTGTCGCCATTGCCGCCACGGCACTCCTGCCCGGCGTCGCTGACGCGGCCGTGTATCTGAACGGCAGCAACAACTCGACCTTTGATGTCACCCTGAAAATTATCGCCAATTGCACCATCGCGGCGGCCAATCTCGACTTTGGCCAAAGTCAGGGTGTACTGGCTACTGCCGTGGACGTCAATACGACCGTGAATGTCACTTGCACCAATACCACGCTGTATAACGTGGGCCTGACGGCCGGCTCGGGTACTGGTTCGAGCGGCACCACGCGCTACCTGAGCGGCACCGGCGGCAATCTGGGGAAGGTGCAATTCAATCTGTACCAGACGGCCGGCAGCACCTTGTGGGGCGATACCCAGGGCACGGATACCGTCGGCGGCACCGGCAATGGCTCCTCGCAGCTGATCACGGTATACGGCAATATTCCGCCGCAAGCGACACCGGCGCCCGATACCTACAAGTCGACCATCACGGCCACCGTTTACTTTTAAGCCAGGCGCTGCGTGAAGGCCGGTGCTGCTTCCCTGATGAAATGCGTGCTGGCGCTGCTGGCCTGCTGCGCTGCGAGCGCGCACGGCGCCAGTCTGCAGATTTCGCCGGTGACGCTCAATTTGCGCGCCGCCCAGAGTGCGGCCGGCATCAGCCTGCAAAACCTCGGCGGCCAGCCCATCTACGGGCAGGTGCGCGTGTTCGCCTGGGACCAGCGCGATGGCGAGGAAACGCTGGCGCCGACGCAGGAACTGGTTGCCAGCCCGCCGATCGTCGAAATCGCCGCCAACAGCCGGCAGACCATCCGCCTGGTGCGGGCTCAGGCTGGCCCTGTTGCGCAGGAAAAGACGTATCGCGTGCTCATCGATGAAGTCAGCCGCGAGGATGAGGCGGGCCGCAGCGGCGTCGATATCCGCCTGCGCTACTCGGTGCCCGTATTCGTGCTGCCGGCCGGTGCGCCGGGCAAGGAAGTGCTCGACTGGCAAGTTTTCCGCGAACAGGGCGAGTGGATGTTGCGTATCAAGAACAGTGGCACTATCCATGCGCAGATCGGTGCGATGACGTTGACGAACCAGGCGGGCAAGGAGTTTGTCATCAGCAAGGGGCTGTTTGGTTATGTCCTGGCGGCACGCATGCGCGTATGGCGCCTGCCCGTTGCCAGGGAGGCTGAACTGGATGGGCCGTTGAGTATTGTGGCCAATGTGAATGCCAAGGCACTCATTGCCAAGAATTCGACACCTTGAACATGGCTGCCATGACGGGCCGACTTGCCGCGCACCTTGGGCGCAGGCGGCCACATCATGAAACGCGTCCTGGCAGCGTTGCTGTTGCTGGCCATGGCGCCGCTGGCCAGGGCCGATGCGGCGGCCGTGACGGGCGCCGATCCGGGACCCGCCAGCTTGCCCAGCGATCCGGCGGCGCCGAATGAACTGTATCTGGAGGTCACTGTGAATGCTGAATCAACCGGGCTGATCTTGCGCTTTACCCAGGTGGGCAAAGGCTTGCGCAGTAGTGTTGCGAACTTGCAACAGCTGGGGCTGGACCCGGCGCGCCTGGGCGCACCCGGTCAGGCCGAGGTGGCGCTCGATGCGATTCCTGGACTCAACTATGAATATGATGCGGCACGCCAGAGCGTGTCGCTGCAGGTGGCGGACGACTTGCGCTCGCCTTACCGCATCAGCGCGCGCCCGGCGGCGCAGACGCCGCCAGCGCAGGTCACGCCCGGCGCCGTCCTCAATTACGAAGCCTATGCGGAACTGGGGCAAACGCGGCGTGCCGCCATTTTCAACGACGTGCGCTATTTCAATGACCGCGGCGTGTTCAGCAATACCGGCACCTTGAACCTGGGGGCGGACCAGCGCAAGTACATGCGTTTTGATACCTTTTGGAGCCATGCCGATCCCGACACCTTGCAAACGTGGCAGGTGGGCGACCTGATTTCCTCGTCGCTCAGCTGGAGCCGCGCCGTGCGCGTCGGTGGCGTGCAGTGGCGCAAGAATTTCCAGCTGCGTCCCGACCTGCTGACCTTTCCCGTCGCCTCCGTCGATGGCACGGCGCTCGTGCCTTCGTCCTTGAGCCTGTACGTCAATGGCGTGCAGCAATATGCGGCCAGCGTGCCCAGCGGTCCGTTCGTGCTGAACCAGGTTGCCGGCATCAATGGCGCCGGGCAAGCCACCCTCATCACGCGCGATGCGCTGGGACGCAGCGTGACGACCGTCCTGCCCCTGTATGTCGATACGCGCATGCTGGCTGGCGGCTTGAGCGATTATTCGTTCGAGGCGGGCGCCGTGCGGCGCGATTACGGCACCCGCTTGTTCGGCTATGCGCGGCAGCTCGTCGCCAGCGCATCGGGCCGCCACGGCGTCAGCGACAGCCTCACCATCGAGGGCCATGCGGAACTGGCCGCCGGCCTGTATCAGGCGGGGGCGGGCGCGCTGCTGCGGCTGGGCCAGGCTGGCGTGCTCAACGGTTCGCTGTCGGCCAGCGCCGGCCGCAGCCGTGGCGTGCAGCTGGGCGCCGGCTACCAGTACCTGGGGCCGCGCTTCAGCGTCGATGCGCAAAGCGTGCGCGCCAGCGCCGGCTTCGGCGACCTGGCCTCGCGCGACGGCAGCCCCGTGGTGCGCGCGGCGGACCGCTTCACCGTCAGCCTGCCATTGCCGGCAGGGAGCAGTATCAGCAGCAGCTATATCAGCTACCGCACTTCTGGCGCCTCGCCATCGAAGCTTGCCACGCTCGGCTATTCGGCCATCCTGTTTCACGGCCTGTTCTTCAACGCCAGCCTGTTCCAGGACTTGCGGCAACGCGAGAAGCGGGGTTTTTACTTTGGCCTGAGCATGGCCTTCGACAACAATCTGGCCGTCAGTGTGTATAGCAGCCGGCAAAACGGCGAGAGCGGCCGCAGCATCAGCGCGCAGCGCGCGGCGGACTTCGGCGGCGGCTTCGGCTGGAACGTGCAGGCTGGCACGGCGGGCGGCAATGCCTACCGCCAGGCGCAAGTGGAATACCTGGGCAATGACGGCCGCGTGAGCGCGCGCACGCAAAGCAGCAGCACGGGCAATGCCTCCTCGCTGGGTGCGGCGGGCGCGCTGGTGCTGATGGATGGCCATGTCGAGACGACGCGCCAGGTGGGCAACGGTTTTGCGCTGGTGTCCACGGGTGGCGTGGGCAATATTCCTGTGCTGCATGAAAATCGCCAGATCGGCGTGACGGGCAGGAGCGGCTATCTGCTGGTACCAAATTTGAATCCCTATGGCAATAACCAGATCAGCATCGCCACGGAGGAGCTTGATGTTGACGCGCGAGTACCCGTCAGCAATCTCAATGTCGTGCCGCAATACCTGGCAGGCGTGCTGGCGGCCTTTCCCATCGAGCGCTACAGTGCGGCCACCGTCATCGTCCAGGATGCGCAGGGCAAGCCGCTGGCCACGGGCTTGCCCGTGCTGCATGTGCAAAGCGGCAAGCCGACGGTCGTGGGATTTGACGGCATCGTGTTCGTCGACGGTCTGCTGGAGCAGAATCAGTTGCAAGTGGGCGAAGGCGACAGCGCGTGCACCGTGCGTTTTGCCTACGTGCGTCCGGCCGCGGGCGGCTTGCCCGTGATCGGCCCGCTGCGCTGCGCGGCAGCTGGCGCCAGCGCCGGGGCAGGCCGCTGATGCGCCGCCTGCTGCCATGCCTGAGCATGCTGCTGGGCTGCGCCTGGGGCAGTGCGGCGCAGGCGGCCGATACCTGCTCGGTCAGCATGACGAATATTGATTTCGGCAGCGTCAGCCCGATTTCCGGCACCGATTACGTGGCGCAGGCAACAGGGACCTTCAGCTGCCTGTTTGCGTCGCTGAACCTGGGGCAGTTGCTCACGCCGAATGCGCAAGTGTGTATCTCGCTGGGGCTGGGCACGAATTCCACCTCGGCCCTGCCGCGCAAGCTGGGCAATGGCAGCAATCGCATGGAGTACAACGTGTACGTGGACAATTCGTATGCGACGGCGAAGATCTGGGGCGGCGCCGGCGTGACGGGCGCGCCGTCGACCTTCGGCATGATTCTGTCGGCCGGCTTGCTGGCGCCGCCCGGCACCTATTCCACCACCTTTACCGTGTACGCGAAGATCCCGGCCGGCACCGCCCTGGCCACCGTGCCCACGGTAGCTAACGCGAATACGGTGTATAGCTCGAGCTTTGCGGGCCAGGGTACCTACACCTACACCACCTATGGCCTCGTCAACCTGCAGGGTTGCACAGCCAGCAGCGGCAGCTTCGGTTTCACGGTGAATGCCACGGCCGTCAACGATTGCACCATCACGGCCACGCCGATGGCGTTTGCGAACGCCTCCATCCTGACGGGTAATTTGCGCAGCACCAGCACCTTGTCGGTGCGCTGCGTGAATAACAACGCGTATCAGATTGCCCTGAATGGCGGTAGCGTGGCGGCCAATGTGGCCAACCGCCAGATGAAAAATATCTTGACGACGGATAAGGTCAGTTATCTGTTGTCAGCCACCCTCGATGGTGCGCCATGGGGCGATGGCACGGCAGGCACGAGCATGGTGACAGGTACGGGCACGGGCGCCAGCGTGCCGCTGACGATTTACGGCCGCGTGCCGGCTCAGGTGTCGCCGCGTCCCGGCGACTACAAGGACACGGTGACGGCAACGATTTATTTTTAGAACGTGACGGTGACGAGGCCGGCGCCCGATGGCGTTGTCTGCTGGTGCAGCAGATACGGCGTGTTGTGCTGGCAGCGCACCTGGGTGTTGCTGCGGTGTGAGACGATGGTGCACGTTTCCTGGACAACAAAGGTGGCCTGGAACGACGTGGACGACACGGTGCCGGCGGTGGTGGTCTGGCAAAGGGACAGGGCGAGCAGGGCAGGCAGTACGGCAAGCTTCAAAGGGGTCATCGTGAATGCATAGCGTGAAAAACGGGCGTGGGCAGCAGCGTTGGAAGGTATGGCTGACACCGTTTTTCGCACCGGAATTGGGGGAGCAGAATCAGCCATGATTGTACTTGATGCAGGGAAGTGTGAGTTTTCGTGTATTTTCAGCCCGCCACCAGGGGCAAGCACCTCACTTTCAAAATGATAGTAACTAAGTTTCCGTGTTGCAACTGAAATATTTTCGATTGTTGTGTTGAGTCAATATGAGGAGACGGTCATGAAACATACCAACTTTAATAACTTGCCCTGTCCGATTGCTCGCAGCTTGGGCAAGGTGGGCGAATGGTGGAGCATCCTCATCCTGCGCGAAGCGTTTTATGGCAAGACGCGTTTCGACGAATTTGAAAAAAGTCTCAAGATCGCGCCCACCATCCTGACGCGCCGCCTGGCCGACCTGGTGGAAGGGGGCTTGATGACGCGTCGCCTGTATTGCGCCAAGCCGCCCCGCTACGACTATGTGCTGACCAAGTCCGGGCGCGCCTTCAAGCCCGTCTTGCTGGCGTTTATTGCCTGGGGTAATGAAAACTTCGCCCCGGAAGGCGCCAGCCTCGTCATTGCCAGCCGCGACACGGGCCTGGCCGCCGACCCGGTGCTGGTCGACGCCACGACGGGCTTGCCCATCAATGACGAGTACTACGCGTTCGCGCCAGGACCTGCCGCCAGCGACAGCATGCGCAGCATCATCCTCGATGCGGAAAAAAGCAGCGGCATCGCACCCAAGCCGAAGGCGCCGGCCGCCAACCGCGGCTGGGTGGCGGAAGGTCACCTGGCCTGAATACGCGCTGCCAGGCGAGCAGCAAGTTTGGCGCAAAGCAAGACGGGCTGCACGGCATGGCGTTACTGTCGCACTATGCAACTCAAGTGTGGCGCAAGCCCGATGTTGAAGGGCAGGACGCCATGCGTGACCCGATGTCCGTTGAAGGAGTACTGCGATGACTACATTGCCACAACACGTACGCCGCGCCGCCAGCGTGCTGGCGCTGGCCGCCCTGCTGGGCGCCTGCTCCCATGGCCCGCATCACCCGGGCGGCCATGACGTCACCTTGACGGGCGCGCAGGAAGTGCCGGCCAATACCAGCACGGCCAGCGGCAGCAGCACTATCCGCGTCGCCCACGACCGCAGTGTCAGCGGCGGCGTGCGCTATACGGGCATGCTGGCCACCGTCGCGCACATTCATGACGCGCCCGCCGGCGCCAACGGCCCCGTCGTGGTGCCGCTGCTGAAAACTGCCGAAGGCATGTTTGCCGTGCCGGCCGGCGCCATGCTCACGCCGCCCCAGTATGCGAGCTACCGGGCCGGCAAGCTGTACGTGAACGTGCACAGCGCCGCCTACCCGGCTGGCGAGATCCGCGCCCAGCTCAAGCCCTAACCGGCCAGCGGCGTTTTCCCCGAAACCTCCTTGGGCCGCGCGAGCGGCCTTTTTTTGTGCCGGGCGGCCGGCCAGTGCGGCGCGCATGAATGGCGCTTCATGCTGACCATGCTCGCCATCACCTTTCCCTTCTTCGCCCTGGTGCTGGTGGCTTGCCTGCACAAGACCCGCAACGTGTCGCTGCTGTCGACGTCAGATGGCTGGTGTGACGTTGGCGGCGATCAGCGCGCCGAGCGCCTGCGCCGCGCCGGGCTGATTGTTCTGCGCCAGGCCGTGCGCCATGCTGGCCTGGTCTTGCATGCTGCGGTTTTGTCCCAGCTTCCATTTTCCCGTGATGCGCGTGAGGGGAATCTCGATGCCGACGATGGCTTTCAACAGCTTGTCTATATAGGCGGCCGGCGCATCGCTCACCCGCCATGGCGTGGCTTGATCTGCCTCATGGCGCGCCGTCAAGCGCTCCAGCAATCCCAACAGCCACGCCGCATCGTCGATGGTGCGCAGGGGGCCGTGCGCGTGCACGACCGCGTAATTGAAGGTGGGTACCTCCTTGCCACTGCGCTGCTTCTCCGCATACCAGGCGGGCGTGATGTAGGCGTGTGGCCCCTGGAAAATCACCAGTGCTTCATCGTTCCCGCCGGCGGCGCGCCACAGCGGGTTGGCGCGCGCCACGTGGGCGCGCAGAATGCCGAATGGCGCATCCGGCGTGGGCGCGGTGATCTCGAATGGCAGATGGTCGGCGCACAAGCCATAGTCGCCCTGGCGCACCAGCGCGCCCAGCGGATGTGCGTCGATCAGGCCATGCAGCACGTCGAGGCGCTCTTCGCGAAAGCTGGCGGGTGTGTACATCTAGTGCGCTCCTTCCACGACCACCTCGGCCGTCAGCGAGTTGGCGATGTAGCAGCGCGCGTGCGCATCGTGGTGCAGGGTGGCCAGCGCCTCGGGCGAGGGCGGCGTTCCCGCGAAGACGATGCACGGGCGCAGCACGATGCGCGTCATGGCCAGGCGGCCTTGGGCATTTTTTCCCAGTTCGCCGATGGCGTCGTCGCGGTAGTCGTCGATGACGTAGCCGCGTTGCGCTGCCAGCGACAGGAAGAACAGCATGTGGCAGCTCGATGTGGCGGCCACCAGCGCTTCTTCCGGGTCGATATTTTCCGCCACCGACATGGGCAGCGGTACGGACAGGGGCGACGACGAGGCGGGTACCGTCAGGCCGCCGTCGAACTGCCATGCATGGCTACGGCTGTAACGCTGGCCGGCGAAATCCTGGCCGTCGCGCTGCCAGGCCACGGTGGCGAAAAACTGATGCATGGGTGCTCCGCAAGAGTGGAAGGGGATGCGCCATCTTAGCGCTTGTTTTGGCTATTTAAAACAGCCAATAAGTGCTATCTTGAAGCTACCAATTCAAGAGTTCCACCATGCCAGCTTCCCACCTGCACCAGATCATCGCCGCCTTGCCGCTGCAGCGCGGCGCCAGCGAGCCGCTGTTTCGCCAGCTGTATGCGGCCATCAAGGCGGCCATCCTCGATGGCCGCATGAGTCCCGGCATGCAACTGCCGCCCACGCGCGAGTTTTGCCGCCTGCTGGCCGTGTCGCGCCAGACGGTGCTCAATGCGTATGCGCTTTTGACGGCCGAAGGTTATCTCGATGGTGCCGTGGGGCGGGGCACCTTTGTCAGCGTCGAGGTACCCATGGCTGCGCCGCCCGCCAGGGCGGACGCGCCCGGCCTGCTGCGGCCCCTGTCGGCGCGCGGGCAGGGCGTGGTGGCGGCCATGCGCCAGGTGGCCATTCACCGGGGGCCGCTGCGCGCTTTCCGCGTCGGCATGCCGCGCATCGACCATTTCCCGTTCGACGTGTGGAACCGCCTGGAGGCGCGCCGCTGGCGCCGGCCCGACCACCATTTCGGCTACAGCGACCCGGCCGGCTTCCTGCCGCTGCGCGAACTGCTGTGCGTGTATTTGAAGGCCTCGCGCGGCGTCCGGTGCGCGCCGCAGCAGATCGTCATCACCTCGGGTTCGCAGCAGGCGCTATTTTTGCTGTCGACCATACTGCTGGCGCCGGGCGACTCGGCCTGGATGGAGTCGCCCGGCTACCGGGGTGCCAGCGGCCCGCTGCGCGCGGCCGGCGCGCGCGTCTTTCCCGTGCCCGTCGACGCGCAGGGGCTCGATGTGGCGTATGGTGTGGCGCACTGTCCGCAGGCGAAGCTGGCCTACGTGACGCCATCGCACCAGATGCCGCTGGGCGTGAGCATGAGCTTGCCCCGCCGCCTGGCTCTGCTGGCCTGGGCCGCGCAAAATAAAGCCTGGCTGGTGGAAGACGATTACGACAGCGAATACCGCTACACGGGCGCGCCGCTGGCCTCCCTGCAAAGCCTGGACCGGGCTGCTTGCGTGGTGTATGTGGGCACCCTGTCGAAAGTGCTGTTTCCCGGGCTGCGCCTGGGCTATATGGTGGCGCCGCCCGCGCTGGCCGAAGCGCTGGTGCAAGCCAAAGCCGTGATGGACCGTCACACGGCCATCGTGCCGCAGATGGCGCTGGCCGACTTCATCGCCGAGGGACATTTTGGCCGGCATATCCGCCGCACGCGCGACAGCAATGCCGAACGGCGCGACCTGCTGGTGCGGGGGATTGCGCGCGAACTGGGCGACCAGCTCGCGTGCGGCCCGGCCGACAGCGGCCTGGAACTGTGCGCGTACTTTCGCGCCGGCCACGATGAAGAAACCGTGTCGCGTGCGGGCCTGGCACGGGGCATCGAATTGCGCCCGCTGGGGCACTACGCCGATCCGGCGGCAGGGCCCGAGTGCGTCACGCCGCCAGGGCTGCTGCTGGGCTTTGCGGCGATTCCCCCGGCCGAGATGGCGCACGGCTTGCAGGAACTGGGACGCATCCTGCGCGGCCGATAAACTATACTGGCAGTTGCCCGCATATGAAGAACCAGACCATGAACACTACCCGCTGCTCCTGGGCCAATCCGGCCAATCCCCGCTATATCGAGTATCACGATACGGAGTGGGGCGTACCCTGCCACGACGAGCGCCGGCTGTTCGAGATGCTGAACCTGGAAGGCGCGCAGGCGGGACTGAGCTGGGAAACCATCCTCAACAAGCGCGACACCTACCGCGCCGCGTTTGATCAATGGGATGCGGAAAAAATCGCCGCGTATGGCCCGGAGAAGGTGGCGCAGCTGCTGGCGGACCCCGGCATCGTGCGCAACCGATTGAAGGTGGCGGCGGCCATCACGAATGCACAGGCTTACCTGCGCCTGCGCGCGCAAGGCCAGACCCTGGACAGCTTCTTGTGGGCGTATGTCGATGGCCAGCCCATCGTCAACAGCTGGCAGCCGGGCGAGTTTCCCGCCAAGACAGCCTTGTCCGACAAACTCTCGAAAGACCTGGCCAAACTGGGCTTCAAGTTCGTCGGTTCGACCATCATCTACGCCTACATGCAGGGCATCGGCATGGTCAATGACCATGCGCCCGCCTGCTTTTGCCGCGCGGGGCATTGATGCGCCGCGCCCTCGTCATGCTCGACACGGATTTTGACGGCGCCCGCCTGCGTGCCGCCTGTGCGGCGCATGGCGGCCGCCGCCTGCACTACATCGCGCTGGCGCCGCGTCCCGTCGACGCGCGCCACTTGCCCGAAGAGTGGCGCGTGCAGTGGCCGCCTTGCGTGCCGGGCCTGCACCGCATGGTCTCGCGCGATGGCCTCGTCACGCTTGATGTGCTGATCGGCGAGCCCGATGCCTGCCTGGCGCAATTGTCGGCGCGCGTCGATGAAGTGCACCTGGCCTGGGTGCCTGCAGCCACGCCGGTGCTGGCGCGCCTGATGATGGACGGCGCGCGCCTGCAGGCCGTGCACCTGGACGAGGCGCAGCGCATGGCGCTGCAAAAAAACGGGTTTGTCTTTGACGAGAGCCGTTTGCGCGCCGTGTTTTATGCGCGGCGCGAAGAGTACGCGGCCATCACCGCGCCCGAGCGGCGCGCCATCGTCATCGGCGCGGGCGTGGCCGGCGCGGCCGCCTGCGAACGGCTGGCTGCGCGCGGCTGGAAGGTGACCTTGATCGAACGCCATGCGCAGCCGGCCAGCGAGGCGTCTGGCAACCTGGCTGGCATCTTCATGCCGCTGATGTCGAAGGATGACAATATCGCCACGCGCCTGGTGCGCGCCGCCTACCTGTACTCGCTGCGGCGCTGGAAAGATCTGGGCGGCATCGGCGCCGCCATCGAGGGTGTGCAAAGCGGCGTGCTGCACCTGGCGCGCGACGGCGCGCATGCGCAGGTGCAGCGGCAGATCGCCGCCAGTGGCCTGTATCCGCGCGAATTCGCCCGCTGGCTGGAAGCGCCCGAGGCGACCGCCATGCTGGGCGCGCCGGCGCCCGATGGCGCCTGGTGGTTCGAACAGGGCGGCTGGGCGCGCCCGTCTTCCGTCTGCGCGGCCATGCTGGACGCCTGCGGCGCCTTGCTCACGCGGCGCTTTTCCAGCAGCGCCCTGCGCCTGGAGCGTGGCGATGCGGAATGGCTGGTGCGCGATGCGGACGGTGCCCTGATCGCGGCGGCAGCCACCGTCATCCTGGCGGCCGGCACGGGTGCCGTGGATTTCGAACAGGCGGCCGGCTTGCCGCTGGACGCCGTGCGCGGCCAGGTCACGCACCTGGCCGAAGGCTGCTTGCCTTCGTTGCCATTCGTCGTCTGCCGCGAAGCCTACATGACGCCAGCGCACCAGGGTGTCGTCTGCGTGGGGGCCAGCTACGATGCGGACGCCGACACTGAACTGCGCCCATCGAGCCAGGAAGACAATATCGGGAAGGTCGCCGACATCCTTGGCGTGACTCCGTTCGCCGCGCCGCTGGCCGGGCGCACGGGCTTTCGCTGCATGGTGCCGGACCGCCTGCCGCTGGCGGGCGCCTTGCCTGATCCGGGCGTGCCAGGCCGCTGCGAGCGCCTGCGCGACGTGCCGCGCTGGCCCGGCCTGTTTGGCTTGCTCGGTTACGCCTCGCGCGGCCTGATCTGGGCGCCGCTGGCGGCCGAGTTGCTGGCGTGCCAGCTGGAGGGCGAGCCGTTGCCGCTGGAGAGTCAATTGGTGGCCGCGTTGGACCCTGCGCGGTTTTTATTGCGCGAGCGCCGCCGGAACGCCTGAAAAAGTCCATGGCGTTATTTTTCAAATAACATCAGTTCGCCGCAGTGGACGCTTGCTGCTGCAAAACTGTTGTTCCATCCCCGCGCCACGCACGGCGAGGCAGCCTTTGGGCAAAGGCGGGGGCGGTATTGTTGCGTCATGTCACGGACTTTGCGCGCGGCTGGCTGGCGCCCGCAGGCTGGCGGTATAATTTATCCTTGGCAATATTCAAGCTGCGGCCCCAAGGAGATATCCGGTGGAAGATCAACACAGTTCGCCCGAGCTTTTCCTGTTCCTGGCGTCGACCGTGCACGACATGAAAAATTCGATCAGCGTCGTCAGCGGCACTCTGGAGTCGCTGCTGGCGGCCGGGCAGGTCAAGCCCGCGCCCCAGGCCGACCCCGCCTACCTGCAGATGGCGCAGATGCTGTACCAGACCAAGCGCCTGAACGATAACCTGATCCAGCTGCTGGCCCTGTACAAGGAAGTGGGCAAGCCCGGCTACCCGTTCGACGTGCAGCCGCAACTGATGCGCCAGGTGGTCGACCAGGTGGTGGACCAGGAAAAGATCCTGCTGCTCTCGAAGGGGATCCGTCTGGAGACGGCTTGCCCGCCCGAGCTGATCTGGACCCTCGATGAAGACCTGGTCATCGGCGTGCTCGCGCATGCCATCAACAACGCCATCCGCTACACGAACGACACGATACGCCTGTCGGTGCGGGAGCACGACGACATGCTCGAGCTGCGCGTGGAAGACAATGGCGACGGCTACACGCAGGCGCTGCTCGACGCGGGCAGCGCGGCCATGGATGGCATGGCCGCCGGCGTGAACTTTTCCACCAACAGCACGGGACTGGGGCTGTATTTTTCCAGTGTCGTGGCAAAGATGCACAAGCACCGGGGCAGCAGCGGCAGCATCGCCCTGGAAAATGGCGGCGCGCTGGGCGGCGGCTGTTTCATCCTGCGCCTGCCCTGAACGAGGATGCCATGACGACAGACAGCCAGGCCACCGCCGCCGAAGCGGGCAGCACCGACTGGGCCGACAAACATTATCTGCTGGTCGATGATTTCATCGGCATCCGCATCCTGCTGCGCGAATCGCTGCGCAACCTGGGCGCGCGCCATATCGACCAGGCGGCCAGCGGCGGCGAAGCCATGAAGCTGCTGGCCAAGACGCGCTACGACGTGGTGCTGTGCGATTACAACCTGGGCGAAGGCAAGAATGGCCAGCAAGTGCTGGAAGAGACGCGCGTGCGCAATCTGACGGCGCCATCGAGCGTGTGGCTGATGGTGTCGGCCGAGAAAAGCGTGGAGTCCGTGATGGGCGCGGCCGAGCATCAGCCCGACGCCTACCTGATCAAGCCGATCACGGAAGGCGTGCTGCTGACGCGGCTGAACCGCGTGTGGCACAAGAAGCAGGTATTCCGCGAAATCGACCAGGCCTGCATGGAAAAGGATTATTTGCGCGCGGCCAAATTGTGCGACGCGCAGATCGAGCTCAACAAGCTGCACGCGCTGGAATTGCTGCGCATGAAGGCCAGTTTGCTGCTGAAAAGCGGCGAGCCGGAAAAGGCCCGCGCCGTGTACGAGAAAGTGCTGGCCGAGCGCGATTACAGCTGGGCCAAGGCGGGCCTGGGCAAGATCCGCATGAATAACGGCGAGCACGAGGCGGCGCGGCAAATTTTTCAGGGCGTGATCGTCGAAAACAAGTATTACATCGACGCCTATGACCAGATGGCCGTCGCCTACCAGCTGATGGGCCAGCACGAGGAAGCGTGCGGCGTGCTGGAAAAGGCGGCGCGCCTGTCGCCCAATTCCGTGCCGCGCCAGCGTAACCTGGGGCTGGCGGCCTTGAAGGTCGGCAATGTCAGCATGGCGGAAAAGGCCTTCCGCAAGTGTATTTCCATCGGCGAGTTCTCCGTCATGAAGACGCCGGACGCCTACCTGGGCCTGGCGCGCGTATGTGGCCTGAAGAAGGATGCCAAGGAAGCGCTGCAATGGCTGCTGCTGGCGCAGCGTGAATTCTCGCCCGAGCAAATTGGTTTGCGCGCGAAGATCACGGAAGGCATGGTGCACCACGAAACGGGCGACTACCGGCGCGCGCGCAAGTGCGGCGACGAACTCGAAGCCATGCTGGCCGAGGATCCGGCGCGGCCCGAGAAAAGTATTTGCATGGAATTGGCCACTTTGCTGTTCGCCGTTGGCGTCAAGGATGCGCCGGCCGGCCTGCTGTGCTACGTGGTCAAAAATAACCACGACAACCAGGTGGTGCAGGACGAGGTGCAAAAAATCTTCGACAAGGCAAAGATGGGCGACGAAGGCACCAGCCTGATTATCGCCGCGCGCAAGGAAGCGTCGGACTTGATGAACAAGGGCGTGCTGTTGTGGAAGACGGATAAGCTCAACGAAGCGGTCGCCTGGATGCGCGCGGCGCGCGAAAAGCTGCCGAACAACTTGCGCATCCTGTTCAATTCCGCGCAAATCATCGTGTCCTTCCTGCAGCAGCGCGGGTTTCAGGCCGACTTGGCGGCCGAGGCCATGGAAGTGTTGTTGTATGTAGACAAAATTGCACCAGGGCAGCAGCGCTTCGCGCAATTGATGGAGCAACTGGTGCAGCTGACGCCGCCGCCCGGGCCGGAAGAGGCTGTCGTGGTCGTGGAAAAAGCGCCGCCGGCGCCGGAAAAAGGCGGAAAATCCGTGCGCGAGCGTGCCGGATGATAAACTAGGGGCCAGCGTGGGTTCGCCCGTGCTTGAGTTGCTTTACAACAATAAGGAAGAAACTATGCGTGATGTGGTCAATGAAGTGTACAAAAAAATGAAAGTCGGCAGTATTGCCTGGGTACGCCCGGTCGCCGCCAAGGGAGACACGCTGGAAACATTCCAGTCTTCGTACGAGCACGCCAAGGCGCTGGCCGACGAAGGCCTGATCACGATCGGTGACGTAAAACGCCAGGCCGACAACATGATCGAGGCGATCCGCATTCATCGTATCGCCTGATCATATTGCCGGCTTCTAGCATCAGGCCTTGCCTGGCGCTTTAGCCTTGGGTGCCGCGCGTTTCGCGGGCGCCTTGCGCAGCGGGGCCTTGGCCTTGGCTGCCGTGCCTGCCTCTGCAGGTTTGGCCGGCTTGCTGGCCGCTGGCTTGGCTTTGCCTACGCTGCCAAAGCTGGCCGCTGCCGCACTGGCGGCATCGGGCGACATGGCCGTCGATACGGCTTGCTTGAACTGATCTTGTAACAAATTCCACCAAGCACTTGGATTGGCCAGCTGGGCTGCCGCCTGGCTGCCGGCATCGCTGGGCGCCGCCGCAGCGGGTTCCGGCACAGGTGTCGGCGCCGGTTTCGGTGCTGGCGCCGCAGGTGTGGATTGCTGGAAAAACGCGGAAGCGTAGGGCACCGATTCAAACACGGTTTTCTCGCTGGCGCCCGGTTGCGTGATGGCCGCCGCCAGTGACGCACCCATCGATTTCAATGTGGCGATGGTGCCGCGCTGCACCTCCAATGCCTGGATACTGCCGCGCAGCATGCTGGTATTGAGGTTCAGCCAGGCTTCGACGGCTTTCAGGTCGCTGATTTTCTTGTCCAGCTCTTCCACCGACATGGTGGGCGCCGTGATGCCAGGCACGCCCATGCCGGGCACGCTCATGCTGCCCCACAGGTTTTTGACGAAGTCGAGCGTATCGGTCACAACTGCTGCGCCCGGCATTTGGGGCATTTGCGGGTTTGCCATGCGAAATCTCCTGGTAGGTGGATGTTCCTAGCGTAGCAGATATCAGCTTGCAACTGACGCAAAGCCGCCAACATTTTCTTACATAAAACAGCAGGAGTTGAGCACGGGCAAGAAGCGGGAAGCAGGGCGGAAGCGTTACACTACGGCCTATGATGCCTGACTCCTTCTTTTCGCACCCGCGCCGCCGTACCGTCATTTTTGTTGCGGTCATCGGTGCACTGCATTACGGGGCGCTGGAATGGCTCACCTCGCGTGCCAGCATGGTGCCGCTGGGGCAGGATCATGCGCAGATGGTCAGCATGGCCTTGATCGCCGAGCCGCCCAGGCCACTGCCCGTGGTAGCGCCGCCTCCACCGCCCGAATTGCCGCCCGTGCCCAAGCCCAGGCCGCCACCACCACCGCCGCTGACGGAGCTGGCGTCGAGCGAAACGCCCCAGTGGACGGCACCTGCCAGCGAGGTGCCGGAAGGCCCGGCCACGACCGCGCCGGCCGCGATGGCTGCCCCGGCCATTACGGCCCCGGCGCCCGCCGTGGCAGCCGCGTCCGCGCCGGCCAGCGCGCCGCCGCCACCGCCCGTCGAGCAGGCGCGGCGCTACAAGACGAATGCCCCCGCCTCGGCCCAGTTCGACTTGCACGTGGACCGGCGCGATGCCGACGGCACCAAGTGGCAGGGCGTGGCCGCGATGGCGTGGGAAAACCGGGGCGACACGTATCAGCTGAAGCTGGAAGTGGGCTTGAGCATGCTGATCACGCGCATCAACCTGCTGGTGCTGACCAGCGAAGGCGTGCTCGATGGCAGCGGCATCGTGCCCGTCAAGGCCACGGAGAAACGCAAGGGCCGCGCGCAAACGGCCACGCATTTCAACCGCGACGCCAAGGCCATCACCTTTTCAGCCACGACGGCCACGGCGCCATGGCAAGACGGGGCGCAAGACAAGGCCACCGTGCCGTTCCAGCTGGCCGCCATCGGCCGCGCCGACGTCAACCAGTTGGTGGGCAATATCGACATTCTCGTCGGCGAGGAAAAGGAAGCGACCGTGTTTCGCTTCCACCTCGTGGGCGAGGAAGAACTCGACACCACAATGGGCCGTCTGGTGACCTGGCATTTGCGCCGGCCACCGAAGCCCGGCACGTATTCGTCGCAGCTCGATATCTGGCTGGCGCCGTCCATGCAGTGGTATCCAGTACAAATACGCAATACTGAAGCGAACGGGGCGCTGACGACGCAAACCGTGACCAAGATCTCCGTAAATGATTCAACAGGGAAATAAATGACTACTTTGACTACTTTGAAACGCGTCCTGGCTGCCAGCCTGCTGGCTGCCACCCTGACGCCCGCCATGGCGGCGGACGAGCCCGTGGACCATCCCGTCATCAAGCGCCCGTACAAGCTGGCGCCATCGGCAGACCTCGTCTATTCGATCAAGGCGAAACAGCGCGGCATTGCGCTGTCCGGCGAATCGGTCAGCAATTGGCGCGCCGGCGACGGCAAGTATTCGCTGCTGGCCGAGACCAAGGCCGCCCTGTTCGGCAAGATCCTCGAGCAGCGCAGCGAAGGCACGGTCGATGATTACGGCCTGGCGCCGGCGCAGTTCGTGGAAAAACGCTTCCGCAAGGAAGCAGCCACGACCACGTTCAAGCGCGACAGCAAGACCATCGTCTTCAGCGAAGGCGATGACAGCTATCCGCTGAAAGGCGGCGAGCAGGACCGCAACAGCACCGTCTGGCAACTGGTCAGCGTGGCGCGCGCCGCGCCTGAGAAATTCACGCCCGGTTCGGAATGGAGCTTCTTC
Organism: Janthinobacterium leeuwenhoeki; assembly: GCF_051380795.1. NCBI lineage: Bacteria > Pseudomonadati > Pseudomonadota > Betaproteobacteria > Burkholderiales > Oxalobacteraceae > Janthinobacterium > Janthinobacterium leeuwenhoeki. Next base: position 113,438 of record NZ_JBNYXT010000011.1, on the reverse strand, counting down.
GTTGCCGGCCGCCACGACGCCGAACCGTGGACCTTCAAGGTCGTCAAGCAGGAGACCGTCGCCACCGGCCAGGGTTTGGTGGAGGCTGTGCACCTGATCAAGGCGCCGCCGCCGGACAAGAAGGGCCAGCAAGTAGACCTGTGGCTGGCGCCGTCGCTGGAATGGTATCCCGTGAAGGTGACGTTCGCCGATGAAGATGGCGATTACGTCGAGCAAACCTTGCAAAAGATCGTAAAAAAGTAAGTGCTTGCTGCGCGGTTTTGCCTCAGATTACCAACCCGGATGCAGAAACTGGGGCCGGACCCGGCAGGGGAATGCACCCAGTGGGTGCATCCGATTCCGAAGGAACCGACCTTTCTTCGCCGTTGGGGTTTCCCTCAATGCAACACTCGGCAGACTGACGGCCCGTTCGCCCCCTCCCGCACGCTAAATTGCATGTCAGAACTGATATACTGACGCCCCCGCCCCGCAGCGCCGCGTTAGCCCGCTGCGCCGCCCGCTGAACACTCATCCGGAAAAGAATGATTGATATAATGGCAAGTGCAGCCGTGGCTACGGATGCAAATCAGACAGAGCAAGAGCATCACGATTCCTTGCAGGCGCATTTCCAGCCCAATATTTCGGCCGACGAGATCGAACAGGTATTTCACTTGAAGCGGGCGCAGCCCTTGCTGCAAGTGTTTACGGCCCTGTTCCACGGCGGTTTCGATGGCGTGCTGGTGCGTCTGTTGGTGTTGCGCGAGCTGGCGTCCGATGCGGCCACGTCCGCCTATACGCGCGCCGATATCAATACGAAACTGGCGTACCTGTTGCCGGAAAGCCTGGAAACGGTCTTGCTGCGCCTGCGCTCGAACCAGTTGCTGGCCTGGGATGCGCAGCAGGGCGTGTACCGCGTCACGCCCATGGCGCGCAATGTGCTGTCCGCCATCGACAGCCTGCTGGGCCTGGGCCAGACGGAAGATGAAGCGGAAATGGGCTTTTTGCTGTCGCAGGTGGCGGGCGCGCAAGCCGTGGGCGGCGTGTCGGTCGAGCAACTTCAGCATTTGCTGGGCCGCCTGGTGGACTTGACGGAGGAATTCTCCGACGCCATCGCCTCCGGTTCCGAATTCCGTTTGCGCACGGCGCAAGCGAAGTGGAACATGGCGTGCGACTGGGTCGAGAAGGGTTCCGAGATTCTGGTGGCGATTACTTCCGATGAAAACGCGGACAGCGCCACGCACAAGGCGGCGCAGGCCATCGGCCGCGCGCAAAGCAAGTTGCTCAACATGCAAGGCATGTTTTCGCGCGCGCTGAACCAGATCGAGCGCCAGCGCGTGCACCTGGGCCAGTCGGGCCTGTCGACCACCGACATCAAGCGCTGGCTCTTGCTGCACGACGACCTGGCCAGCCTGGCCGAAGGCGCCATTGACCAGCCCGTCGTACCCCTGTTCTCCACGCCTGCCGAGATGATCGACGTGGCCGAAACGGAACTGCTGTCCGAACGGGCGGCAGGTGTCATCAACACGGGCCTGCCTAGCGGCGAGGATGCGCCCACCACCATCAGCGACGGTCCCGCCATGCAACTCGAACTCGATGACTTGCTCGAACGCCTGTCGAACTTCGCCAGCCTGGGCAATTTCCCCAGCATAGGCGAAGAGGGGCCGAAGTCCGTACCGGTGCAGGATTCCTTGCTGCCGGCCAGCTTCGCCGTGGCGTCCTACCGCGCCTCGATGCTGCCGCTGCTGGGTGACGTGTCCGAGGCGAGCTTGCAAGGCTCGACGGCCGAACTGGCCCGTCTGCCGATCACCTTTACACCGACCGACGAGATGGTCCAACTGACCGACCCCCACGTGGCGGCCATGTCGATCGCCTCGCTTTCACTGAATGTTTCACTTGATTTAGATAGCGGCACAGCCGATGAATGACGATTCCCAAATCCTGATTGCGCGCCTGCTCACGCATCAAACCCTGCGCCGCGACGACAAGCTCGTCAAGCGCGTGCTGTCCGACGAGCTGTTCCGCGCCGAGATCGATGCGCGCCTGCTGGCCTGTGGCTTGAAATTGCTCGACAACGTGTATGCCGACCATGTCACGCTGGCCCTGACGCGCACCATCGAGCCGAAGATTTTCGGCGCGCGCGACGTCTGGCAAAACAACAATTTCGGCCTGGCGCGCGATGGCGTGGCCTTGCTGGTGGTGCTGTGGGCGCAGATCATCCTGCCCAAGCGCGAACGCCAGGAAACGCACCAGCACGCGGACGACGACCAAAACGATATGTTTGGCACGGAAAAGCCCCTGCCGCGCGCGGAAGACGCATCGATCGGCATTTCCTACAAGGCGCTGCTGTCGGACTTCGGCGACAAGCTGGGCAAGAAAACGCGCATGGACATGAATCTGGGTACCCTGGCCAAGCTGGGCTTCATCGAACGGCGCGGCGATTTCATCCTGGAAGGCCCGCTGCTGGACCTGATGATGGACACCGACGTGCTCAAGGAGCGCATCATCAATGGCGCCCTGGCTGACGTGTTCAAGCGGGCGCCGGCGCGCCTGGTGGCCGTCGACCCCGATGCCGACCTGGCAGACGACCTGTCCGCCGAGATCGGCGACTTGCCAGATGCGGGCGACGAGCCTGCGTCCGACCTCCCTCACTGAAAGCGCCCATGTTTCATATCAAATCACTTGAACTGGTGCACTGGGATTACTGGCAGCGCATCAAGAATATTCCGCTCGACGCGAAGATCATCACCATTGCGGGCCAGAACGGTTCGGGCAAGACCACCTTGCTCGACGCCTTGCGCACCCTGTTTGGCCTCGACTGTTCCATGGGCCGCACCTACAAGCACTATGCGCGCCACTCGGGCCAGCAGACGGCCTGGCTGCGCGCCGTGGTCGACAACAAGAATGTGGGCAAGCAGCTGTCGAACCGCCCATTCCGCAGTTCCGGCTTCTTCAGCGACGATGAAGTGACCCTGTTTTGCCAGATACAGAAGAACGGTGGCGACTGGAAGCGCCAGTATCTGATGCGTCCGGGCAATGTGCAGATCGAAGACATCACGGACGCCAACGACTGGCTGGGCGTGGAAAACTACCGCAAGCGCCTGGCCAATGCGGGCCTGTCGCCCGCCATGTCGAAAGTGCTGGCGCTGGAGCAGGGTGAGACGGACAAATTGTGCGAATACGCGCCGCGCCAGCTGCTCGACCTGGTGTTCCAGGTCTTTGGCGACAAGGAAGTGCTGGACGCCTACGATGAAGCCAAGCGCCACCAGCGCGATACGGAAGTGGAGCTGAAGCGCTTCGAGACGGAACTGGAAGCGTCGAAGACCAACCTGGAAGGCTTGCGCCTGCGCGTGGCCAATTACCACCAGTGGGAAAGCCTGCACAAAGAGCGCCGCAACCTGCTGGAAGAAGTGCTGCCCAGCCTGCAATACCACGAGGCGCGCGAGAAGGCGGCCACGGCCAGCCGGCAGTTGCGCGAGGCGCGCAAACCGATGGCGCAGGCGGACCAGCAGCTGACGGACAAGCGCAATGCGCTGGCCGCGCAGGCGAAAGCCCTGTCCGACGCGCAGATGAACGAAACCTTGCTGGAGCAGGAATCCATTGGTCTGCAGAGCCGTTTGTCCTTGATCAATGCCAAGCTGAAACCGCTGGACAGCCTGCTGGAGCAGAAGGACCGCTTGCACAAGCTGGCAGCGGACTCGGGCAGCGATATCGCCGCAGTGGCGGCCCAGCTGGAACAGAAGGAAGCGGAGCTGCTGCGCCAGCGCCAGCAGCGCGACGCCTTGTCGGCCCGCATCGCGGGCGAGCAGGCCACCATTGCCGCGCTACAAGGCAAGACGGCCATGCCGGAGCCGGACAATGTGCGCGGCATGCGCCGCGCGCTGCGCGATGCGGGCATTGCCCACGCGATGCTGTCGGACATCGTCGAAGTGACGGACAGCCGCTGGCAGGGCGCCGTCGAAGGCGTGCTGGGCGGTTACGCTTCGGTCGTCTTGCTGGACAAGGCCAAGGATGCGGCGGCTGCCTACCGTTTGGCCGAGAAGGAACGCTATCGCCACTTCATCGTGCCCGAGCTGGTCACGGCGCCAGTGGCGAAAGACGAGAGCTTGCTGGCCGTGGTGAAATTTTCCGCGCCCGTGCCCAGCTGGCTGATCGAGCAGCTGTCGCGCATTGCGCGCGTCGATTCCGTCGAAGCGGGCTTCAAGCTGGGCAACCACGAAGAGTGGATTACGCCCGAGGCGTATCACCGCGAACGCCGCGGCGGCCGCTCGCTGTTCGTGGAAGCGTCGCGCTACCGCTTCGGCCAGGCTGGCCGCAGCGGCCGTCTGGAAGCGCTGTTGCGCTCGCTGCCGGGCCTGGAAGGGCAGGAAGACACGCTCACCCTGGCGATCTCGAAACTGGCGGCCGAAGTGGGCGCGTTAAAAGCGCGCATCGCCGGCGTCGACGCGGCCAAGGAACTCAGTGCCCGCCAGGAAGAATTCGCCGAAGCGCTGCGCAATTCGAAGCCGCTCAAGGAAGAGCGCCTGGAAGTGGGCGGCCGCCTGGGCGAGCTGCAAAACCTCACCAAGAACGCCACCGTGGCGCGCACGCGTGCCGATACGGTGTGGCAAAACGCGCGCCTGGCTTTGTCTGAAGCGGAAGCGGGAGCGCGCCTCGGTTACAAGAAACAAATTGAACAGCGCGCCGAGCACGCGCGCGCCTTGCTGGCCTTGCGCCATGCGTGGCGCCACTTGCCGAAAAGCTGGCGCCGTCCCGCACGCCGCGCGGCCCTGGTGGCCGAACACCAGAATGCGCACCAGGTCGATCTGCGCGTGGCCAGCCTGCAAAACAGCCTGGCGCGTGACGACTGGGAACTCGACGCCACCGTCATCGACCAGCACCACCGCCTGTCGGACCAGCTGCATGGCCGCCAGTCGGAGACGGACGAGCGCCGCTACCAGAACAACCGCGCCATCGAAGCGACGGGCAATGCGCGCGGCGCCTACATGGAACGCTTGCGCTACACCATCAAGACTTACAGCAAGAACATCAAGGAGCTGGGCGAACTGGCCGGCATCGAAGTGCATGCCGACCCCGTGCGCCTGGAAAACGACGATGTGCAGCTGTCGCAGGCGGGCTTGCATGTACGCTTCAAGTTCGACGGCAAGGGCGTCATCGGCATGAACGATGGCGAAGCGTCGGGCGGCCAGCAGGTGATGAAGTCGCTGGTGCTGTTGATCGGCTTGCTGAAATCGGAAGACGGTTCCGGCGGCTTCGTCTTCATCGACGAACCGTTTGCCCACCTCGACATCCGCAACATTCAATTGGTTGGCGAGTTCCTGAAAAATACGGAAGCGCAATACCTGATGACGACGCCGTTGACGCACAACACGGATGTCTACGATCCGTCGGAGCTGACTTTGATTACAAGCAAGAAGAAAAAGGATAGCCAATGGGCGCAACCGATTTTCGTGCTGCAGCGGCGCATTGACCCCGTAGCGGTCAAGGTGGCGTGATGCGCCGTTTGCTGCTGTCGGCCGCGCTGGCGCTGGCGTTCTCGGGGCCAGCGATGGCCAATGACGGCATCGGTTCGGTCAGTGCCGGCGGCATTATCGTCGGCAAGACCGACGCCGTGGCCATGAAAAAGGAAGTGCTGACGGTCAGCACGGACTTGATCAAGGTCGAGTACGAGTTCCTCAACGAATCGACAAACGATGTGGAAGAGACCATCATCTTCCCGCTACCCACCTACGAGGCCGGCTACCACCAGTCGCCCACGTACTATGGCCAGCCGCAGCAGTTCTCGATCGAGGTCGACGGCAAGCGCAAGGATTACCAGACCGTGCTGCTCGCCAAACTCGACGGCCGTGACGTGACGGCGCGCCTGGCGCAGCTGGGCCTGTCGGACGCACAAGTCGCTTATTTCCCGTCATTCAGCCCGTTCGAAAAAAAGGTGGCGCCCTTGAGCGCCGCGCAGAAAAAAGCCATGGTGGCCGAAGGCTTGCTGGCCAAGCTGTCCGAAGACGACGAATGGGTGCCGGCCTGGTCAGTGACGGTGGTCTACCAGTGGCGACAGACATTCCCGGCCGGCAAAACGGTGCGCGTGCGCCATCAATATGCCCCCTTCGTGGCCGCCGGCCCTGGTGCCTCCTACCTGGGCGAAGGCAAGGAGTTCGAACAAAAATATTGCGGCGACAAGGCCTTTTATGCGAGCTGGAACCGGCTGGCGAAAAAACAGGGCGAGAGCGGTTTCGTCAATGCCAAGTGGGTCTCGTACATCCTGAAGACTGGCAACACCTGGAAGAACGGCATCGAAGACTTTACCTTGAACCTGGTCAAGGGCAAGCCGGATGAGCTGATCAGCCTGTGCTTCCCCGGCACGTTTACCAAGATCAATCCCACCACCTTGCAAGTCAAGTTGCGCAACTTCCGTCCGCAGCAGGATCTGAACGTGTATTTCGGCAATGTCGAGAATGGCAGCGAGAATACGGGCGAAGCGCCTGCGCTGCGCACCCCTTATTTGCTGAAGAAATAGAAAGACAGCGCCATGCCCACTCCGATTCTCCCCCGCCGTCTGCGTAGCCTGCTCTTGGGCGCGCTGCTTGCCGCGCCCGCTGCCTGGGCCGACAGCTATACTGATTTCCAGCAAGCGAGCGCGCGCCTGGAAGCGATGGTGGCCGCGTCCACGCCAGAGAAGGGCTTGCCGCGCCTGGGCGACCCTGGCGTGGCGGCACTGCTTGCCCAGGCCGCCGATGGCCCGCGCCTGTTCCAGGCACCCGTCGCGGCGCTGCAAGACATGAACCAGAGCGTGGCCGTGTGCGAGCGGGCGACCAATCTGGGCAAGGCGTATTACACGTTTGGCTTGCAACGGCCACTGCCGCTGTCCGGCGCCGAGCTGCAGCAGGCGCGCCGGGAGCAGGTGACGCAGAACCTGGCCAATTATGGTGATGAAATGGCCGCCCTGTTTGCCTTTGGCGTGCATTGCCATGCGCACTTGATCGGCTTGATGGAAGCCGAGTTCAGCACGCAGCCGGCGCAGGACGTGAGCGGTGCCGAGCGCATGCGCGCGCGCGCCTTCAGCAAGGGCTCGACCACGGCTTACTCCGGCGTGGTGCAGTTCGTGCAGGTGCCCTTCTGGAACGTGGCACAAAAGAAGCGGATGCTGGAAGCGGCGGCGCAGCACGCCACGGCGAATGCCAATCTGATGGCGCCACCGTTGCGAGAGCGCCTGCTGACCAGCCTGGCTGATGCGGACAAGGACCTCGATCCCGCCCTGGCGCCGGCGCTGGCGACGATACGCCAGGCGCTGGCGGTGACGACCTGTGTAGGCCTGTGCCAGTACTACTGACCTGGCTTACTCGGCGGCTTCCAAGGGTTTGTTGCGCTGGCGCCAGCGCAGCAGGCCCCACGCATACACGGCGTAGTAGCCGATGACGAGGCCGTAGGCAGCCATGGTCAGCGGGCTTTGGCCGAACGGTGGCGGCGGCACGGGCACGTCCAGGCGCGTGTTCAGGTAGATTTCCATGCCGCGGTACAGCAAGCGGGCGATGAACAGCATCGTGATCGTCAGGCCCAGGTAGCGGTGCTGGGTAAAGAAGAAATCCTTGCCGACCTGTTCGAAGCGCGTCAGCTTCAAGCCCAGCACGCCCAGCCAGCCACCGGCCAGCGCAGCCGCGCCCAGGCTGGACAGGGGCAGGACGTCGAATTTCGTCGTCGTCGCCAGGAACAGCAGCAGCGCGGGCAAGGCGATTGCCACGCTCCAGTGCCGCCACAGCTGCGATTTCTGGCGCGCCACCAGTTTCTTCAGGCGCGAATAAATGCGCCAGACCAGCAGCGGGACCAGGAACAGCAGGGCAAGGGTGGTGGTTTCCATGTAGGCAATCGGGTGCGGGTAAAACAGCGATTGTAAGCCAGATGGGGACGGGCGGCGATGCTTGTCAAACGGTAAAAGTTGCATGTTGACATTTACATGGCATGAACGCACTATGCCCTGTCACAATGCGCCGCCATGAGCGGTGCGGTGCACTCGCTTGTTGTCGCCACCTTCATACACTGGAGTTCCATGTCTACTCGTTTGCCTTTGCTGCCCATCACTGTTGGCCTGATGGCCTCGTCTTCCCTGGCCATGGCGCAAGATGGCGGCTATCAAATGCCACCGGCGCCCCTGCAAGCCATCGTCGATGCGCCGCGCGCGCCGACCCTGAGCCTGAGCCCGAAACGCAATCTGGCGGCCGTGCTGCCCACGCCAGCCTTGCCCGGCATTAGCGAAGTGGCGCAACCGGAATTGAAGTTGGCGGGCTTGCGCATCAATCCGCGCACGTATTCGGCCAGCCGTTTCAGTTTCCACACGGGACTGGGCTTGCTCGACATCGATACGCAGAAGGAAATCAAGGTTAGCGGCTTGCCCGCCTCGCCGACCTGGCCTGGTCGCCCGACCAGCGCTACCTGGCGTTTACGCACATCGCCTATGCCGATCCCGCCAGGGGCGTGAAAGAGTCCGGCGTGGAACTGTGGCTGCTCGACGTGCAGACGAAAGCGGCGCGCAAGCTGGGCAATCAATCCTTGTCGACCGTCTACGGCCGCGGCTTTTCCTGGATGCCGGACAGCAAGACCTTGCTGGTGCAGCTGAAACCGGCCAAGCTGGGCCCAGCGCCCGTGCAGAGCGGCATCCCGACGGGCCCGTCCATCCAGGACAGCGTGCCGGGCGGCGGCGTCAAGCAATTGCGCACCTATCCCGACTTGCTGAAAAACGAACAGGATGCGCGGTTGTTCGAACACTACATCACCGTGCAGCTGGCCTTGCTGGACGTGGCGGGCAAGCAGCGTCTGGTGGGCCAGCCGGGCCAGTTCTCGCGCGTGTCGGCCTCGCCCGACGGCAAGCACCTGCTCACGACCAGTATCGTGCGTCCGTATTCGTATATCGTGCCGGCGCATGACTTCGGCCACAAGATCGACGTGCGCGACCTGAATGGCAAGGTGGTACATGCGCTGGCGGCCCTGCCGCTGGAAGAAGGGCTGCCGCCAGGCAATGATGCCGTGTCCGCGGGCGTGCGCTCCGTCAGCTGGCGCGTCGATGCGCCCGCCACCCTGGTGTGGGCCGAAGCGCAGGACGGCGGTGATCCGGCCAAGGCCGCCGAGATCCGCGACATCGTCTACACGCAGGCGGCGCCTTTCACCAACAAGCCGGCCGTGCTGGCCAGGCTGGCTTCGCGCTATGCGGGCGTGGCCTGGGGCCGTGGCGACCTGGCCCTGCTCAGCGAAGCGTGGTACAAGACGCGCGCCGTCAAGCAGTGGAAAATCGCACCGGATCAGCCGGCCACGCCGGCCGACCTGGTGTACGCCGGTTCCTTCGAAGACCGCTACAACGATCCGGGCCAGCCCGTCATGCGCGCAGATGCTGCCGGCTTGCCGCGTCTGCTGATCGCTCTTGATAATTCCATCCTGCTTGATGGCCAGGGCGCCTCGAAGGATGGCGACCGCCCCTTCATCGACCGCCTGAACCTGGTGACGAAGCAGAAGGAACGCCTGTTCCAGAGCGCCGCACCCTACTATGAAAACGTGGTGGCCGTGCTGGACGAGGATGGCAGCCGTTTGCTGTCGACGCGCGAATCGCCTACCGAGCAGCCAAACTACTTTGTGCGCAACCTGAAACAGCAGGGCGCCGCGCAATTGACGCCCCTTACGCACTTTCCCCATCCCTTGCCGCAATTGAAGGAGGTGCAGAAAGAGCTGATCCGCTACAAGCGCGCCGATGGCGTGGACTTGACGGCGACATTGATGTTGCCGCCGAACTACGACGTGAAACGCGACGGCCCGCTGCCAACCCTGATGTGGGCGTATCCGCAGGAATTCAAGACGGCCAGCGCCGCCAGCCAGACCAAGGGTTCGCCGTATAAATTCAATGCCGTCAGCTACTGGGGCCCGGCCGCCTTCCTGTCGATGGGCTACGCCGTGCTCGACAATCCATCGTTTCCCATCGTCGGCAACGGCGAGCAGGAACCGAACGACACGTATCTGCCGCAGCTGGTGGCCGACGCCGAGGCGGCCGTCGACGAGGTGGTGCGCCGTGGCGTGTCCGACCGCAACCGCATCGCCATCGGCGGCCACTCGTACGGCGCCTTCATGACGGGCAATTTGCTGGCGCACACGCGGCTGTTCCGCGCCGGCATCGCCCGCAGCGGCGCCTACAACCGCACGCTGACGCCGTTCGGCTTCCAGGCGGAAGAGCGCCCGTTCTGGCAGGCGCCGGCCGTCTACCAGGCCATGTCGCCATTTAATTATGCGGACAAGATCAAGGATGCGCTGCTGATGATCCATGGCGAGCAGGACAACAACTCGGGCACCTTCCCCATCCAGAGTGAGCGCATGTTTCAGGCCGTCAAGGGACTGGGCGGCACGGCGCGCCTGGTGATGTTGCCAAACGAAAGCCACGGCTACCGCGCGCGCGAATCGATCATGCAGATGCTGTATGAAAGTAATAACTGGCTGGAGAAATATGTGAAGAACGCGGCGCCGCCAGCCGCCGACATCAAGCCGGCAGGCAAATAAGGGCAGCGGCGCGCATCTCGTGGTATGGTCTTCTTTTGTCTGCAGGGAGACCAGCCATGTCCGTCATCCATGTCCACCGCGCGCCCGACCCGGCGCCTGTCGATGACCCCATGCCGGCGCCGGAGCCGCAAGAAGCGCCCGGGCACCACCCGGGGCCCGAGCATCCGGTGCCGCAGGAAGATCCCGTACCCGATCCGCACCCCAGTTAATCTCCTCAAGAAAGGCTGTTTTAGATGGCAATTGTCAAGGAAGTCTACACACGCAAAGTCAGCGGAGAATCGTTCGACTATGAACTCGATTACACCCAGGGCGCAGACGTGGCCTGGATTGCGCGCGTGTATCACGACGGCGTGCTGAAAGGCTCGCCGCACGGCGCGCTGACGGCCAACGTGCTGTCCGGCCCCGCGCTGGAGCAATATTTGCGCGCGTATGTCGAAGGCATGATCGAGCGGGGGCTCGACGTGGCCGAGTAAGCTATTTGCGGCAGAGCAAAGAAAAGGGCGCCGAGGCGCCCTTTGTTGTTTCTGGTGGTGTCGGATTACGCGGCTGCGCCGCTAATCCGACCTACGCACATGCACGTAATCCGACAACATTGTTGGCCGCCACTCTAATCAAATGCCCAGGTGTATAAAACGTCCAGCGCATTGTTGGTACCCGTCTGGAATTGCAGGGTGATGCGACGGTTCAGTTTGTAGCGCAGCTTGACCAGGCTCGTCGCCGTGCTCGTGCCTTGCTCGAACGTCAGGTAGGCGCGCGAGGACAGGCGCTTGCCGACGGTGACGACCGTACTTTCCAGCCCTTTCGCCTGCGACAGGCCCACTTCATCGAGTCCCAGCGAACTGGCCAGCTTGCCCTGCAAGCCGCCGCCGGAGCCACCGAAGAGGGCGCCTGCGGCCGTCGTCAAGAGGGCCATTTCATCGCCGGCCGCCGTTTCCGCGCCGTGGCCGAGGATCAGCCAGGCCAGCTTGTCGCTATCCGACACGCTCGGCGTGGAGACCAGTTTGGCTGTCGGCGCCTGGGCCGTGCCGCGCACTTCCACGCCCGCTTCCACATTCGTTTCCGACAGCGCTTCGCCCTCGGGACGCTTGCGCACGGCGAGGATGTTCAGGGATGGGTTGTCGTAGGCGCCCGTGAAGGCGATCAGGCCCCGCTCGATGGCCAGTTTTTGCCCATACGCCGCATACAGGCCGTTGACGACCCGGATGCTGCCCGTCACGCGCGGCGCGGCGCGGTTGATGACTCTGGCGCGCACATTGCCCGCCAGGTCCGCATCGATGCCCATGCCGCGCAGGTGGAAGGCATTGCCCAGGTCGAATTCGAGGTCTATATTCAGGGGCAAGGATGGCGCTTCCTTGCCGCCCTTGACTTCCTTGCCCAGTACCACCACGTCGCTGCTTTGCGTCGGGGTATCCTGCGGCGCCAGCTCGATCAGCGCGCGGTTGGCCTTGAACTTGCCCTCGAAGCTGAAACGCTTGTCGTTGCGTACCAGGGTGCTGTTGCCTGACAGAATCAAGGTACGGTCGGGACGCGACAGCGCCTGCAGGCGGTCGGCCAGCAGTTTCAGTTCCAGGCTCGCTTCGCCGTTCGCAAAGCGTACCCAGCCATCTGCCTGCACCTTGCCATCGCCGCCGTCAAAGCTCAGGCGCTGCAATTGCAATTGATCGCCGGCCAGCTTGGCTTGCAGCACGCCATTGCGCAACTTCAAGCCCTGGTCGGCCCAGTTCACCAGCAGCTTGCTGCCGTTGATGTCGCCATTCAATTGCGGCGCGCCGATGGTGCCGCTGCCGGCCAGCGCGATTTTCAGGGCGCCGCCCAGTTCCAGGCCCGGCTGGCCCGTCAGCGGCGCCAGCCATGCCAGTGTATCGACGTTGGTGGTGCCCGTCAGGGAGAGGGCGCTGTCGTTGCTGATGCGTCCACCCAACATTTGCACGGTGGCATTGATATCGCTCTGGCCCGCGCGTGCGCCATCGAGTTTGAAGGCCAGGCGCAGTTGCTGGTTGGCCACGTCGATGCGCGCATCGAGGGTGCGCAAGCCCAGCGCCAGCGGCTGTTCCACGCCCACCGTCACATCGCCTTTTTCGCGGTAAATGTGCAGCATGCCGGCCAATGACGGGTCTTTTTGCTTGGCCGTCGGCACCTGCATGTCGAGCGACCATTGCGCGCCCAGGGTCAGGTCGCTGCGCGCATTGGCTTGCAGCGCGGGGATCACTTGCGCCAGGTAGGTCAGCGCCACGCCGGCCGCCTGGCCGGAACTGGTCCAGCGGGAGCCGTTCTTGGCCAGACTTTGCATGGTGATGCTGCCTGCCGGTAACTTGATGACGGTGTTGCCCACGCTGATCTGTTCCGGCTGGCCCAGGCCCGCCACGCCGCTGCCGGCGGGACCGGCCACTTTCACGGGCACGGGCGCTTGCAGCACCAGCGCATAGCGGCCCTTGTTTTGCAGGCTGTCGATGCTGCCCGTCCAGCTGGCGCCGCTCTGGCTGCCGCGGATTTGTACGGTGGCATCGAAATCGTCATTGCGCGCCGTCAAACTGACAGTATGGCTGCCGCGCGTGCCCGTCGTGCCCAGGCGGGCGCTGGCCAGCTTGAAGGTGGGCGTGCTGTAGCCCGTGATGTCCAGGCTGCTGACCATGGGGTCGAGCGCGCCCTGGCCGGCGCCCACGCTGGCGCTGCCTTTGATGGATTTCAATTGCTGGTCGCCAAAGAAGGTCAGGTCACGGCCGTCGAGCGTCAGTTGCGCGGCCGGCGCGTCCATCTTGCCGGAGACGGAGCCGGCTGCCTGCAGCACGCCGGCAAAGCGGGGGCCCAGGGTCGACAGTTGCGGCGCATCAAGTTTCCATGTCAGCTTGTCGGTGGCGCCGCCCAGCGCGCCCTTGGCCAGCAGGCTGTTCGGCCCCAGGCGCAGTTCCGCATCCACGCTGTCGACCCGTTTCGCGTTGGCCGACAGCTTGGCGTAGCCAGCCAGCGGGGCGTTTTGCAAGGTCGATTCGCGCAGGGCCAGGTTGAGGGCCAGTTGCCAGTCGCCGCTCAGGCGGCCGTTGCCGTTGAAATCCGCATTGACGTTGCCGTTGGGTAATGTCGCACCGAAGGCGGCCGGGTTGATCTTTTGCAAAGAACCCGTCATTTTCAATTCCGCTTCCTGCTTCGGCCCCGTCAAGCCCACGTCGCCGCTGGCGTGGATGGCGCTGTCCGGCGCCGGGCGTTTGCCGCTGGTGAGGCCCAGTCCCTTCGCATCGGCAACAAAGCTCGTGCGTGGCTGCTGCAGCGTGCCTTGCACCACGCCGCTGGCCAGCACCGTGCCCAGCAAGTCGCCCTGCAGGGCAGAAAGTTGCCGTGCATCGACGTTCCAGTAGAGTTTTTCGCCGGCGCCGCCAAAGTTGCCCTTGGCCGTCACGTTGTTCTTGCCCAGCGCCAATTGCACGTCGATGCCGCTGAAATGGGCCGCATCGGCCGTCAGCTTGCCCTTGCCGGACAGGGGCTGGTCGAGCAGCTTGCTGGGGCGCACGGTGAAGTCCGCATTCGCCAGCCACTGGGGGGCCACGTGGCCGTTGGCGCGCACGTCGAGGTTCAGGTCGGCCACGGGGAAGGCGCCGAAGTCGGCGGGATTGAGACGGCTGGTGCTGGCCACGGCCTTGAAGGGTTGCTCATCCTTCAGGCTGATCTGGCCCGTCGCGTTGACGCTGCTTTTGCCCGCTTGCAAGGTCGCCTTGCGCAATTGCACGAGAGAATCGGCCAGGGTGGCTTCCACGTCCAGGCGCAGCTTGGCTTCGCCCAGCTTGGCGCGCAGGGTCTGCGTCTTGCCGTCGCTGTCGAGCACGATATCGCCGACGATCTTGGTGCTGTTGATGCTGCTGTAAATGTGCTGCAAGTCGATCTTGTCGGTGTGCAAGGTTAACTGCGCATTGCCGATGGGCGCATCGACGGCGTCGCGGTTGAGCTTGCCGCTACCCGTGAATTTGCCCGCGTTGCCGAAATCGATGATGGCCGATTCCAGCGTGGTGGCCGTCAGGGTGCCGCCCAGGCGCGCCTCGAACTGGCGCAGCGGCAGCTTTTGCTGGTCGATGGGGCCAGGCGTGGCGTGGTTGAGGATGGCCAGCTTGCCCGACACGCTTTGCGCGCTGGGGCGGGTATCGATGGCGGCATCGAGTTCCAGGCTCAGGTCCGCCTGCGGCAAGGTGGCGTCGAACTTGCCCGGATTGATGTTGCGGCCACGGATGCTGGCCGAGCGCAGGATGATGACGGGGTCGAACGGCGCCAGCGCCAGCTGGGCGTCGGCCGTGGCCGCGCCTGCGCTGCCCTTGGCCGTCACGTTCAGCACATTCAAGTCGCCGGCCAGTTGCAAAGCGAGGGCGGCGGGTTTTTCACCGGCCGCGGGGTTGAGCTGCGTCAAGCCGGCTTTGCCTGACAGTTTGAACGGTTGCGTGGCAGCAATCGTCGCGCTGGCCGTGGCCTGGCCGAATGGCGTCAGGGCCGAGGCGTCTTCCAGCTGCCATTGCGTCTTGTCGCCCGACAAGGTGAAGTGGATCTTTTCAAATACCGTGTTGCCGCCCGCGCTCACCAGGGTCACCTTGTCCAGGCGCGCGTCGCTGATGCCGATCTTGAAGGGTGAAGCCAGGCTGGCCGGCATCGTCGACGGTTCCTCGGAGGGCGCCGTGCTTTCCACGGACAGGCTGGCCACGTGCAGTTCGCTGATGGCGATGCCTTCCGAAAAGAACTGGAGCGGCGACCAGTTGATGTCGATGTTGTCGGCCGTGATGTGCTGCGTCTTGCTGCGGTAGCTGACGTGGCCCAGGTGCATGCGGTTGTACAGCGAGCCGGACACGCCCGACACTTCGATTTCGCCGCCGCTGGCACTGGCCACTTTTTGCACCAGCATCTGCAAGGTCGATTCGCGGCCCAGGAACCAGAAGGCGCCGCCCAGCAGCACGGCCAGGCTGACGACGGCGATCAGTACGTAGCGCAACCAGCGGCGCGGCGCCGGCGGTGGAGGGACGGCGTCGGGCGCCTCGGTAATCATGTCGGACATCAGAAAGTGAATCCCAGAGAGAAGTGCAAACGGTAGGCGTGGACGGCGTGGCCATACGCCACGTCGACATTGATGGGGCCGACGGGGCTCTTGTAGCGCCCGCCCAGGCCGTAGCCCGATTTCGGCGTCATGGCCGCTTTCACGGTATCGGCCGCGTTGCCGGCGTCGTAGAAGGCGGCGACGGCCCATTTCGGCTTGAACCAGTACTGGTATTCTGCGCTGGCGGTGGCCATGTAGCGCCCGCCGACGGTGGCGTCGCCTTCCTTCACGCCCAGTTCCTGGTAGGCATAGCCGCGCACCGACTGGTCGCCGCCCGCGCGGAACAGGTAGACGGCCGGCACGCCGCGTTTTTCCTTCGAACCCAGCGCGCCCATTTCGCCGCGCACGATCAGCTCGCCTTTTTCACCCAGCGGGCGGTAATACACGGCCTTGCCGGCCACGCGCACGAAGCGCTCGTCCGTCAGCACGGGCAGCAGGGCGCCGCCCACCTGGGCATTGATGACATAGCCCTTGGTGGGGAATAGCAGGCTGTCGAGGCTGCGCTTGGTGATGGCATAGGTCAGCGGCAAGCTCTTGCTGCGCGTCTGTTCCAGGCCGACGACAGTCTTGTCTTCGCTGAGGAACTCGAACGTCAGGCTGCGCTCAAGGTTGGTACCGCCCCAGTTGCGCTTGGCCGAGATGGTGGTGACGGCCGTGATTTCGTTGGAAATGTCGCTGCGCTCGAACGAGGCGCCCGCGCTGTCGTTGTAGCCGCGCTCGGTCGTTGGAAAGTAAAAATTGGCGTGCGCCGCCTGTTTCTTCGTTTCCATGGTGATCGCGCTCTTGAAGCGCGTGCCCCACACGTTCAGGTTGTCATAGTTGAGCTGTGCGCGATTGCCCGTGTTGGTACTGAAACCCAGGCCGGCGCTGACGTTCTGCTGCTTGTTTTCCGTCACGCGCACCACCAGCGGCAGCAGCGGTGCGGGGCCGCGGTTGACGGGCTTGAGGGGCTTGGCTTCGGGGGCGGCGCCGGCGCTACCACCTTCGGCCTCGGCTTGCTGGCTTTCCTGGCCCGCTTCGATTTGCTCGCTGAGGATGCTGCTCATGTCGGCGCTCACTTCTACGCTGGCAAAATAGCCCGTGTCCTGCAGGCGCGCCTGGAGCGATTGCAGCGCCGATTCGCTGTAGTACTCGCCCGGACGTATCTTGTCGAGGTTGCGGATGATGCTGGCATCGTAGCGTTTCAAGCCTTCGATGCGCAGTTCGCCGAAGCGCAGCTCGGGGCCGCTGTCGAGCACCACCAGCAGGGAGACCGTGTGCGTTTCCGGGTCGACCACGGCTTGTGTGTCGACCAGCTGGGCGCGCGGGTAGCGCGTCTGCACCACTTCGCGCAGCAGGGCGCGCTTGGCCGATTCCCAGTCGGATTGGCGAAACACGCTGCCTGTTTTCAACGACCAGCTGCGCTTCAGCGCTTCCGTATCGTAGGGTTCGGACGCGGCCAGCGGCGGCGTGGGGTCGAAGCCGCGCAATTCCAGCTCGACCTTGTCGATGGTCACGGGCTGGCCCGGATCAAGGTCGACGATGACGACGGGTTTTGCCCCCGTCGTGTCGACGCGCACCGTGACGACGGGCGTGTAATAGCCGGCCGTGGCGACGAGGTTTTTGGCTTGCTCGGGCGTATCGCGCACGAGGCGCTGCAATTGCTCGCGGTCCATGCGCGGGTTGCCGCGGAAGCGTTCCAGATCCAGGTTTTTTTCGAGCAACTCATCGAGGTCGCCGGGCGCGTTGACCTTGACCTCGTACTGCAGCGGGGCGGGCGCCGCTTCCGTGACGGGGCTGTCGGCGATGCCGTCTTGCGGGCGCTCTTGCGTTCCCTCCTGCCCGCGGGCCTGGACGGCCGGGCATACCAGGATGACACTGCCGGCGGCCGCCAGTGTCAGTTGCCCCATTACTTTTGTCACTACTTGTGCCAAAATTCGTGGTCGTATCGCCTTGCCGGCAGCCGTATGCCGTATGGGTCGTGCAGAAAACATGGTGCTCCAGATGAGTAAATGCTGACTGCATGTTACCGGAATAGGTAAACTGATGGCGGACGAATAAGTATTTTTTGCACCGGGAATCATGTTTCCCTGCGCACTATTGCAACAGATAAAAACATAGAAAGAAAATTTATGCTAGCAACGGACTCCGCACTGGTGCTCTTTAGCGGTGGACAAGATTCCACCACCTGCCTGGCCTGGGCCTTGAAACACTATAGCCGCGTGGAAACCATCGGCTTTGACTACGGCCAGCGCCATGCGATCGAACTGACCGTGCGTCCCGGCGTACTGGAACAGATGCGCCAGCAGTCGCCCGAATGGGACAGCCGCCTGGGCCAGGATCACATGATAGACCTGTCCCTGATTTCCGCCATTTCCGATACGGCCATGACGCAGAACGTCGAGATCGTCATGCAGGAAAACGGCTTGCCGAACACCTTCGTGCCTGGACGTAACTTGCTGTTCATGACGGTGGCCGCCACCGTGGCGTATCGCCGCGGCTTGACGGTGCTGGTGGGCGGCATGTGCGAGACGGATTTTTCCGGCTACCCGGATTGCCGCGACGATACGATGAAGGCCCTGCAAGTGGCCCTGAACCTGGGCATGAACACGCGCTTGAAGCTGGAAACGCCGCTGATGTGGCTGGACAAGGCGCAAAGCTGGGATCTGGCGGAAGACCTGGGCGGCCAGCCGCTGGTCGACCTGATCCGCAGTGGCACGCACACCTGCTATCTGGGCGAGCGGGGCGAGCTGCACGACTGGGGCTATGGCTGCGGCACCTGCCCCGCCTGCGCCCTGCGCGCCAACGGCTACCAGCAATACGCGGCGAGAAAAGCCCTGAAGTAAGCAGTTGTAAGCAAGTTGCGCCGTTTCTTCAAGCGGCGCGGCCACGATGGCATGCGGGCGCAGGCTGCCGGCCAGCAAATGCCGCGCCGTGTGGATGATGCCGTCGAGGATGGTTTTCACGGCATCGAATTTTCCCGGAGTACGCATCATTGCATTGGTGAAATATGTGATCTTTTTAATACAATATTCAGCATTGCAAGGGCGCCCGCTGTAACGTACTATCATTCTCATCGACTACCGATGGTAATCGTGCAGCCCGCTGCCAGCCATGCTGCTGGCCGTGTAGCGGTTTGATATCCGTTCTGCTTTTCCGCCTGTCATGCCTACACGCGCGTCTACATCGTGGTTTGCCAGATCAGTGTCGCACTGGGCGGGCGCGCGCGCGTTGGCCGCGCTGGTGCTGGCGCTGTGCCTGGGATTGACGTATGGCGCCTGGCGCAATGCCGACGACGCCAGCGAACAGCAGGTGCAGGCCGATTTCGATTTCCGCGTGCGCGAACTGGTGAACAACATCGTCGGCCGCATGCAGACCTACATCCAGGTGCTGCACGGGGTGCAGGGCCTGTATGCCAGTTCGCAGGAAGTCACGCGCCGCGAATTCCATACCTATCTGGTGGTACAACAGGTGGACCGCCACTTTCCCGGCATCCATGGCATCGGTTACCTGCCGTTGTTGTCCGGCGCTGCCCTGGCGCGGCATGAGGCCGGCGTGCGCGCGGACGGCTATCCCGGCTATGCCGTGCGTCCGCATGGCCAGCGCGCCTGGCATGCGCCCATCACCTATCTGGAACCTTTGAGCGAGAGCAACCTGCTGGCCGTCGGCTACGACATCGGGTACGAACCCGTGCGCCGCGCCGCGCTGGAGCAGGCGCGCGACACGGGCCAGGCCGCCATGACGGGCAAGATCCACCTGGTGCAAGATGGCGGCAGCGCCCAGGCGCATGGCTTCCTGGTCGTGCTGCCCGTGTATGACAATGCTTTGCCGCACGCCAGCGTGGCGCAGCGGCGCGCCGCCTTGCGCGCCTGGGTCTTTGCCCCGTTCCGCATGGGCGACCTGATGGCGGGCGTGGGCGGCGAGAGTGCGCGCCAGCTGGACCTGGAAATCTATGATGGCGCGCAACTCGCCGAGGCGGCCCTGATGTATGACAGCTTGCCGGGCGCCTTGTCGTCTGCCGCTTCGGACAGCCTGCTGTCGCAGCAAGTGATCACCATCGCCGGCCATGCCTGGACCTTGCGCGTGCGCGCCATGCCGGGCTTTGATGGCGAACTGCTGGCGCGGCCCCGCCTGGTGGCCTGGACCGGCTTGCTGGCCAGCATCGTGCTGGCGCTGGCGGCCTGGCTGCTGGCGGCGGGCCGCGTCCGCGCCCAGGCGGCGCTGGTGCGTTCGAGCGAGCTGACGGGCCAGCTGGAGCAGGGGCAGGCGAGCGTGCTGGCGATGGCTGAAGCGGCGCAGCGCAGCCAGGCCATGCTGCGCAGCATCCTCGATTCGACCATCGACGGCATTCTGGTCGACAATACCGATGGCCACATCTTCACGTCGAACCGGCGCTTCCGCGACCTGTGGCAAGTGCCCGACGCGCTCGACTGGCAAGCCGATGGCGCGGCGCTGGTGCGCCATGTGGAAAGCCAGCTGGAGCAGGCGGCGCCTTTCCTTGGGGCACGCGTGCACGCGCCGCACGGCCACCGCGAGCGGCGCGACGTGCTGCACCTGTGCGATGGACGGGTGGTCGAGCAATATGTGCGCAGCATGCAACTGGGCAATGAACAGGCGCGCTTGTGGACCTTCCGCGATATCAGCGAGCGCAGCCAGATGGAGCGGCGCGAGCACACGCGGCGGCAGGTGCTGGAAATGCTGGCCACGGGCGCGCCGCTGGAACGGGTGCTGGAAAGCGTGGTGCTGAGCGTGCAAGCGGATCATCCTGCCATGTTGTGCAGCATCTTGCTGCTCGATGAAAGCCGCCACCGCCTGGTGCTGGGCGCGGCGCCGGGCTTGCCCGCGTTCTTCAACCTGGCCAGCCATGGCCATGACCTCGACACCCTGCAGGGCGTGCATGGTATTGCCGCGCAAGCTGTGCGCGACGGCCAGCGCGTGATCGTCGGCGACCTGCATGCCGATGTGCAGGACGCGATGGAACTGGCGTGGCGGGCCCAGCTGCAATCGTGCTGGGCCGAGCCCGTGCGTGGCGGCTCGGGCAAGCTGCTCGGCGTGCTGATGGCGTATCACCGCCAGCCCACGTTACCGGGCGCGACGCATCTGGCGCGGCTGAGCGAGGCGGCGCACCTGGCCGGCATGGCCATCGAGCAGGCGCAAGTGGCGCTGGCCCTGCGCGCCGGCGAAGCGCGTTTCCGCAGCCTGTACGACCATGCACCCGTGGCCCTGTGGGAACAGGACTGGTCGGCCGTGCGCGCCGCGCTCGATGCTCTTGAGCAAGCGGGCGTGCGCGACCTGGGCGCCCACTTCCAGGCCAATCCGGACGCGCTGCAGCAACTGGCGGGGCTGGTGCGCATCATCGATGCGAACGGCGCCGCCCTGGCGCAAGTGCGCGCCAACGAAGACGATCAGCGCCGCGGCGCGCTGGGCCTGGCGCAGAATTTCGACGACAGCGCCTTGCCCCGTTTCGGCGACGCGCTGCTGGCGCTGGCTGGCGGCGCCCACCTGTACGAATGCGAGAGCAGCTTCGTGCGCCTCGATGGCGCGGCGCGGCAAAATGAATTGAGCTTGCTGGTGATGCCCGGCCATGCGGACAGCCTCGATTTCGTCATGGTGTCCACGCTCGATATCACCGAGCGCAAGCGCATGAACGCGGAACTGCTGCAGCTGGCCACCACCGATTTCCTCACCGGCTTGCCGAACCGGCGCCACTTCATGGCGGCGCTGGAAAACGAGCACGCCCGCTTGCAGCGCGAACTGGCCAGTTTCGCCAGCGTGCTGATGCTCGACATCGATCACTTCAAGCGGGTCAACGACGAGCATAGCCATGCCGTGGGCGATACCGTGCTGCGCCACCTGGGTGCGCTGATGTGCCAGGCGCTGCGCAAGGTCGATGTGCCGGGCCGCGTGGGGGGCGAAGAATTT
Source organism: Janthinobacterium leeuwenhoeki (assembly GCF_051380795.1). Lineage (NCBI taxonomy): Bacteria > Pseudomonadati > Pseudomonadota > Betaproteobacteria > Burkholderiales > Oxalobacteraceae > Janthinobacterium > Janthinobacterium leeuwenhoeki. The sequence continues at coordinate 91,969 of NZ_JBNYXT010000011.1, read as the reverse complement.
GCCATCTTGCTGCCGGGCACGGACCTGGCGGCGGCGGCCGTGTTTGCCGAACGGCTGCGCCGGCGCGTGGCGGAAAGTTCGCTGACCATCGATGGCGGCATTGTGATTACCATCACGGTGAGCATCGGCATGGCAGCCATGGCCGGCACCGATGCCGATTGCGACGCCGTGCTGGCGCGCGCCGACGAGGCGCTGTACCGGGCCAAGCGGGGCGGGCGCAACCGCATCGAGCAGAATGACGGCGGCAGCGACGGCGTGCTCAGCAAGTTTATGGCGCAGTGATTACAGGCTGTGCTGACGCGCTTGCGCCTGCTTGTGCTTGCGGCTGACGATCAGCCAGACGATGGCGATGGGAATCAGCAGCGGCAGCAGCACGGGCGTGCTCAATGCCAGTGCAAGTACCACGCACAAGGCCACCACGGCGATCAGCACCACGCCCACGCCGGCCAGTACTATGCCTGTGACGACGGCGGCGCACACCAGCGCAATGGCGGCGATCAGCAAGCCGCCGCCGGCAAACACCAGGCCGAACAACCACTCCAGCGGACCGTCGACATCGTCGCCGTTGAACTGCATGTGCATGTCGCTGCCGCTTATCTTGTCGAGGAACAGGCAGGCGAGCATGACGATGAGGACGAAGGTGAGCAGTTTTTTCATGGTGAGCCTCAGTGTGTAGGTGATGGGGTCTTGCATGGTTACACTGTAGGGGCGCGACCGGCAGGCCGCCAGCGGCGTGCGACAGGCCGTCATTTTCACGGTATGGAAGGCGCTGACGGGCAGAAAACGCTGATCTGGAACAAGATTTCTTTTCTTGTAATGTGTGCAAGCCGTCCTATACTGAATACCTCAGTCTCGCAAGGAGGGCAACATGCTTTTGTTTGCAGATACCGGGGATCAATCGCTATCCCCCCCTGACCATCGAATCACGCGCCAGCGTAGCGCCCCGCAGTCCTGCGCCGAGCCCGTCGGCGCGCCATCGGCGATACCGCCGATCATCATTACGCCGTTCAATTACCATACGCCGCTGCCGGCCATCGACCCGCGCTGGATACCGCCCGGTCCGCCGCTGATCTGGCCCAACCGGCCAGCCATGTCCATGTGCTGACAACTGCCTGGGAAGGTGCCGGACGGAAGCATTGAACGTTCACCCATGCCGCCGGCAAGGCGGCACGGGCGGGCGTTTTCGACTATCATGCTAGCCCCGACCTTCCATCACGAGCACCGCCATGAGTACCGATTTCCCTGATTTTTCCGATGAAGCAGCCGAGCAGGATAATGACGCCCCGATCCAGGAGCCGCGCCTGTGGGTAGGCAATGGCTGGACGGCGAGGGTGATCAAGAACGAGGAAGATGAAGGCTGGGCCGTGGCCATGATCAAGGATGGCGAACCGGAGCCGGCCCTGGTGGGCCCATGGACCATGGGCCGCGACAAGAAAAATCCGAAGCCGCTCGACGTCAACGCGTTCAACACGCTGGTGAAGACGGCGTCGGAAGTGCTGCGCCGCCACGAGCAGCAGCTGCATGCACAATTGCACAAGAACCTGTTTGTCGCCACCGACGAGGGGCAAATCAAGGTGATGTTCGACATCGTCCCCGACGAAGACCATCCGTACGCGGAACTGAGCGCCTACGACGCCGACGGCGAACAGATCGCCAAGGTGCGTACCTCGGCTGCGTTCAAGTTCAACGCCACGTCTGCCGCCAACTGGATCGAGGGCGGCTACCGCCGCCCATAACAGGCGTAGGTCGGATTAGCGGGGCAAGGCCCCGCGTAATCCGACCTATTGTTGGCGCCAGTGGTGGTGTCGGATTACGCTCCTTCGGATCTAATCCGACCTACCTCCTCTTCCTTCTCCACCTCCTCTTGCCGGCGATACGCCAGCCGGTACAGCAGCGGCAGCACCAGCAAGGTCAATGCCGTCGACGACAGGATGCCGCCGATCACCACGGTGGCCAGCGGACGCTGTACTTCGGCGCCCGTGCCCGTGGCAATGGCCATCGGCACGAAACCCAGCGAGGCCACCAGCGCCGTCATCAGCACGGGCCGCAAACGCGTGATCGCTCCTACGCGGATGGCGTCCTGCAAGGGCATGCCCTGTTCGCGCAGCTGGCGGATGTAGGCGATCATCACCAGGCCGTTCAGCACGGCCACGCCGGACAGGGCGATAAAGCCGACCGCCGCCGAGATCGACATGGGAATGTCGCGCAGCCACAGGGCGACGATGCCGCCCGTCAAGGCGAACGGGATGCCGCTGAACACCAATAAGCCATCCTTCACGTTGCCGAACATGGCAAACAGCAACACAAACACGAGGGCCAGCGCCACCGGCACCACCAGCTCCAGGCGTTTCGTGGCCGATTGCAATTGCTCGAACTGGCCGCCCCAGCTGGTCCAGTAAGCAGGGGGAATGGTCACCTGCGCCTGCAACTGTTGCGTGGCGTCGGCCACGAAGGAGCCGATATCGCGTCCGCGCACATTCGCGCTGACGACGATGCGGCGCTTGCCATCTTCGCGGCTGATCTGGTTCGGCCCCGGCGCCACTTGCAGGCTGGCCACTTCGCCGAGCGGGATGAAGCGCGCGCGGCCTTCCGCCGCCGCGCCCAGGGGCAGGGCGATGGGCAGGCGTTTGAGCTGCTCCAGGTCGCTGCGCAGGCTGTCGGGCAGGCGCACGACGATGTCGAAGCGGCGGTCGCCCTGGAACAGGGTGCCCGCCTCCTGCCCGCCGATGGCCGTGGCAATCGCCGCTTGCACGTCGGCAATGTTGAGGCCATAGCGGGCCGTCTGCTCGCGGTCGATCTGCACCGTCAGCATGGGCAAGCCCGTCGTTTGTTCCACTTTCACTTCCGTCGCGCCCGGGATTTTGCCCAGCACGCCGGCGATCTTCGCTGCCGTGCTGTCGAGCACGGCCATGTCGTCGCCGAACAGTTTCACGGCCACGTCGCTGCGCACGCCGGAAATCAGTTCATTGAAGCGCAGCTGGATCGGTTGCGAAAACTCGTAGTTGTTGCCGGGCAAGCTGGTGGCCGTCGCTTCGATCTCTGCCAGCAATTGCTCGCGCGATTTTCCCGGTTCCGGCCATGCATCGCGGGGCTTGAGCATGATGTAGCCGTCGGATATATTCGGCGGCATGGGGTCAGAGGCGATCTCGGCCGTACCCGTGCGGGCAAATACGCGCGCGATTTCCTTGTGGTTTGCCATCAGCTTGCTTTCCAGCTGCTGCTGCATGGCCAGCGACTGGCTCAAGCTGGTGCCGGGGATGCGCAAGGCCTGGATGGCGATGTCGCCCTCGTTCAGGCTGGGCACGAATTCGCTGCCCATGCGCGTGGCCAGCAAACCCGACAGCACTACCGCTACTGCTGCGCCCGTCAGCACGACGGGCGTGTTGCGCATCACCTTGTCCAGCAGCGGCGCATACCAGCGCTTGGCGGCGCGCATGATGGCGTTTTCCTTCTCCGCTACCTTGTCGCCGATAAACAGCGCCACGGCGGCGGGGATGAAGGTGATCGACAGCAGCATGGCGCCCAGCAGGGCGATCACCACCGTCAGGGCCATCGGCGTAAACATGCGCCCTTCCACGCCCGTCAGCGCGAAGATGGGCAGGTACACGACCATGATGATCAGCTGACCATACAGCAAGGGACGGCGCGCTTCTTGCGATGCCGCAAACACTTCATCAAAGCGCTCCTGCAAGGTCAACGGCCGTCCCAGTTTTTGCTGCGCATGGGCCAGGCGGCGCACGCAGTTTTCCACGATCACCACGGCGCCATCGATGATGATGCCGAAGTCCAGCGCCCCCAGACTCATCAGGTTGGCGCTCACATGGTATTGCACCATGCCCGTGAACGTGAACAGCATGGCCAGCGGAATCACCATGGCCGTGATGATGGCCGCGCGGATATTGCCGAGGAACAGGAACAGGATGGCGATCACCAATACCGCGCCTTCGAGCAGGTTTTTCTTCACCGTATTGATGGCCTTGTCGACCAGCACCGTGCGGTCATACACGGTGACGGCGTGCACGCCTTTCGGCAGGCTGCGGTTGATCTCCAGCATTTTTTTATCGACGGCTTGCGAGACGGCGCGGCTGTTCTGTCCGATCAGCATGAAAACGGTACCGAGCACCACTTCGCGGCCGTTTTCCGTGGCCGCGCCTGTGCGCAGCTCGCGCCCCAGCACCACGTCGGCCACGTCGCGGATGCGAATGGCCACGCCCTGCACGTTGGCGACGACGATGTTGCCAATGTCGCTTTTTGAGGCCACCTGGCCCGGCGCGCGTATCAGCAGCTGCTCGCCCTGCCGTTCGATATAGCCGGCGCCCACGTTGCTGTTGTTGCGCTCGAGCGCCGTCACCACGTCTTGCAGGCTGATGCCGTAGGCGGCCAGTTTTTCAGGGTAGGGCGCCACCTGGTATTGCTTGGCGTAGCCGCCGATGGCATTGATTTCCGTCACGCCCGTGACATTGCGCAACTGCGGCTTGATGATCCAGTCCTGGATTTCGCGCAAGTCCGTCGGCGTGTACGGCGTGCCATCGGGCTTCTTCGCGCCGTCCTGCGCTTCCACCGTCCACAGGTAGATTTCACCGAGACCCGTGGAGACGGGACCCATCTTTGGCGTGATGCCAGCCGGCAAGCTTTCCTTGGCTTCCTGCAAGCGCTCGTTGATCATCTGGCGCGCAAAATAAATGTCCGTGCCATCCTTGAAGATCACGGTCACTTGCGACAGGCCATAGCGCGACAGCGAGCGCGTCTGTTCCAGGTTCGGCAAGCCGGCCATGGCCGTCTCGATGGGGAAGGTGACACGCTGCTCGGTTTCCAGCGGCGAATAGCCGGCGGACTGGGTATTGATTTGCACCTGCACATTGGTGATGTCGGGCACGGCGTCGATGGGCAGCTTTTGATAGCTGTAGATGCCCAGGCCTGCCATGGCGGCCACGGCCAGCATCACCAGCCAGCGCTGGTCGATGGCGAAGCGGATCAAGCGTTCAAACATGATGGTTTCCTTAGCTTTGACGTGATCAATGTTCGTGGCCGGCAGCATCCTTGCCCAGCTCGGACTTCAGCACGAAGCTGCCTTGCGCCGCGTACGGCGTGCCGGCGGCCAGGCCCTGTTTGATGTGCGTCAAGGTGCCGTCGCTGCGCCCCAGCACCACGGGCGTGGCCTGGTAGCCATCCTTGAGCTGCACGAAGACGACGGGCTTGTCTTCCACCGTCTGGATGGCCGTGCTTTGCACGGTGACGGGCGCGTCCGCTTCACCGGACACCACTTCCACCGTGACGAACAGGCCCGGGCGCCAGGCCATGTCGGGGTTCAGCAAGCTGATGCGTGCCTTGGCCGTGCGCGTCTGCTCGCCCAGCAGCGCGCCCACGTAGGTGATCGTGCCTTGCGCGCTGGCATCAAACGCGCTGGCTTTGACTTCCGCCTTGCCTCCCATGCGCACGGTGGCCAGGTCTTTCGCCGGCACGGCGATTTCCGCCCACACGGTCGACAGGTCGGAAATGATGAAGATGTTCGCGTCTTCCTTGACGGCTTCGCCCAGGGTGATATGTTTTTCCAGCACCATGCCGTCAAATGGCGCGCGGATGTCATAGCGGTTCAACGGGCCCTTGCTGGAACCACTGGCGCCCAGCGCACTGAGCTTTTGCTGCGCGTTCTGCACGGCGATTTCCGCCTCGCGCCACGTTTGCTGCGCCTGCAGGTAGTCCTGTTCGGCCGAAATTTTCTCGCGCCACAGTTTTTCTTCGCGTTCATACGTGGAGCGGGCCAGCGACAAGCGCCGCTGCGCGGACAGCAGTGCGCTGCGCTGTTCCGACAGCTCCGTGCTGGCGATGACGGCCAGCACTTGCCCCTTTTTCACCAGCCGGCCCAGGTCGGCGTGTACGGCTTCCACCACGCCGGCCAGGCGCGGCACGACGTGGGCCGTGCGGTCTTCGTTAAAACGGATTTCGCCGGGCAGGGCGACTGTCGTCTTGATGCGGCCGGGCGCGGCCGTGGCAATGACGACGCCGGCCGCACGGCTTTGCGCCGCCGTCAGTTCCAGCCGGCCTTCCACTTCCTCGTGGCCGTGTTCGTCTTTCTTTTCAGCATGGGCTTCCGCCTTGACGGCAGGGGCAGGTGGGGCGTCGGACTTGCCCGTGCCGAGGATGAGAACGGCCAGCACGATGCCGGCGGCCGCGATGGCGCCGATGGCGATCGCTTGTTTCTTGTCGAGTTTGATGTTCATAGTCGGGTCTTCCTTACAGGGGAGCGGGGGCGCCAAGCAGGCGCTCGATGTCGGCGGCGGCGTGCTGCGCTTCCGTCAGCGCGCGCAGGTATTGGTTTTTGGCTTGCAGCAAGGTGCGCTGGGCATCGAGCACGTCGAGAAAGGCGAACTTGCCGAACTCAAAACCCTTGCTGGCCGCGTCGTAGGCGCTCTGCGCGCCAGGCAAGATGTCCTGGCGCAAGCTTTCCACGTCGAGCCGGGCCGTGGCCAGGCGTTCGGTGGCGGCGGCCACGGCCGTTTGCACGGCGATGCGGGCGGCGGCCAGCTCGTCGCTGGCCTTGTCGCTGCGGCGCAAGGCGTCGAGTTTATTGCCCGCATTGCGGTCGAACAGGGGGAGTGGCAGGGCCAGGCCGATGATGGCCTGGTTGCGGCCCAGCTCTTCCGAGCGCTTCATGCCGATACTCACGGTGACGTCGGGCGTGGCGCGCCGCTGTTCCACGTCCAGCATGGCTTGCCGCTGGGCCAGCGCGCTTTGCGCCTGGCGCACGGCCGGGGCCTGGGCCAGGCGCGCCGTCAGTTCGCTTGCCGGGGGCAGCTCCGGCAAGGTTTCCAGGCGTCCCTCGGCGAGGGTAAAGCGTGGCGCGGCGTTGCCCCACAGGGCGGCCAGGCGCTTGCGCGCACTGGCCAGGGTGCTGCGGGCCAGGTTCAGTTCCAGCCGCACGCTGGCTTCGGCGACCCTGGCGCGGGTTTGCTCGACAGGCGAGGCCTTGCCGGCCGTCACCCGGCGCGCCGTGATGTCGCTGGCGCGGGCGGCCAGGGCCTGTGCGCTGTCGGCCAGGCGCAAGCCTTCCTGCGCCGCCAGGACGTCGACAAAGGCGGAAGTCACGGCGGCACGCGTGTCGGCTTGCTGCAGGGACAGGCCGGCCTGCGCCAGGTCTTCGCCGCGCCGGGCGACGGCGGCGCGCGCGCCCCGCTTGCCGCCCAGTTCTATCAGCTGATTGAGTTGCACGGTGGTGCTGCGCGTGGCGCGCCGCGTGTCTTCCAGCACGGTTTGCAGTTCAGGGTTGGGCAGGGCGCGCGCCTGCTGCAGGGCGCCGCCTTGCGCCGCCAGTTCATGGCGGGCAGCGGACAGGGTGGCGTTGCCGCCTTCGGCCAGCAGTAGCGCGGCGGGCAAGGTCAATGGAGTGGCAGGCTCCTGTGGAGCTTGCGCATGGGCAAGATTGCCGGTCAGCAGACCGGCGGAGAGCAATAACAGATAGATGGAACGGTACATCGAATTCTCCAAAAGCATGGAAAAGAATTCGACGGGACGCGCAGGCTGGCGCCCGGGTCAATCAGGCGCGTGTATTGCGATCAGTGCAATGAAATGTCCCGTCGGCCTAGGCGGCCGACGACCAGTCAGGGCGCTTGGGAGCGTCCGGGATGTGGGAAGCGTAAAAGAAGGGGGAGGTGTCCGCGTTCACGGACGCCGTGTCGCCGACGGGCAGGCTGGAGCCGGCCGGCAGCCATGCATGGCCGATGCCGTGGCAGACGTTGCAATCGCTGTGCGGCTGGCCTTTTTTCTGCTGTTCAGCTTTGTCAGCCACGGGTTTCTTGTCAGCATCCGCCTTGTGCTGGTGGCTATGGTGGCCCAGGTGCTGCGCCGCCTTGCCTTCCTCGTGCAGGCAATACGCGCTCGCCGCGGCCCAGGACATCTGGAGCGGAAGCACGAACAGCAGCAAAATGAGGAAGAATCGGCGCATGGTGATGGCTATTGTACAGAAAGAAGCGCTTAGCGTGGCTGGGCGCGCCACGCCTTCAGCTGCGCGGCGATGGCCTTGCCCTGGAACAGTTGCGGCTCGGAATGCTCTTCCGCTTCCATGCCGCCTTCGCGGAAGTCGGCCGCCTCGCGGGCCTGCACCAGGACTTTGGCCTGGTCGAATGCTTCCGTGAAGCTGGCGCTCTTCGGCAATGCTTCCTTGAAATACGCTTCGCTGAAGTACGTGAAATCGTTCTGGTCGTCGCAGCCGAACGAGGTGCGGTCGCTGCGCGCGGCCGTGATGATGAGGGTGTTGTCATCTTTTAATGGTGCAATGAATCCGCCCGCATAGCAGGCCGAGATCACGATGATTTTCCAGCGGATGCCGCTGTGCTTGAGCATGGACGCCAGTTCCTGCGCGGGCAGGCTGTGCAAGTCCATGCCGTTTTGCGCCAGCGCCAGTTCGTGCTCGGGCGAGCCGTGGCTGGTGAGGAACAGAAACAGGATGTCGTTCTGCTTGTCCATCTTGGTGCCCAGGGCATCGAGGCTGGCGGCTATGCTGGTGCGCGTGGCCATCGGCTGCTGCGCCACCGTGTTGCGGCTATTGACCAGTATCAAGGAACGGCCCACGGTACCGTAATCGCGGTCGAACTGGCGCTGCACGAAGGCCGTTTCGCGGTGAAACACTTCCTGTGCGCCATCGCCGGCCACGCCCAGCAGGTACAGATTGATCTTTTTCGCCGCGTCGCGCGGCAGTACACCGGCCAGGCTGCGTTCCAGCAAGGATTGCTGGTTGTACAGGGCCAGTTCGATATTGTCGCGCGTGAGCTTATCTGCGGCCGGGTCGTCCAGCTGGCCTTCCGTCCAGTGGCCGCTGTCTTCGCGCCGGCCGTCCGCCTGCGCCACGGCGTAGCGCAGCACGCCCTTGCCGTCGAACTGGCCATTCTTGAAACTGCCCCGGTATTCATCGCCGTCGGCCGTGCGCAGCACGCCTGCACCCTCGAATTTCCAGTCTTTCAACTCGCCTTCATAGTGGATGCCGTCGCTGGTGGTGACGGTGGCCTTGCCCTGCAGCTGGCCCTGGACGAATTCGCCTTCAAAAATGCTGCCATCCGTGTCGGTCAGCTTGCCGGTGCCATGCGGGCGCCAGTGCTTGAAGTGGCCTTCGAAGGTGGCGCCATCGGCGCCCTGGAAGCGGCCTTGTCCCTCGAAGCTACCCTTGACGAAGCTGCCCGCATACATCTCGCCCTTGGGCGAAGTGTAGCGGCCGATGCCATCGAAGGCGCCCTGGCGGAAGGCGCCCGTGTATTCGACGCCGGAAGCCTGGCGCAGCTTGCCCTGGCCGGAAAACACGCCGCGCGCGAAGCCCCCTTCGTAAAACGCGCCGCTCGCGTATTCGAGCCGGCCCTGGCCGTGCATCTTGCCCGCGACGAGGGGGCCGAAATAGCGTCCGCCATCGGCCGTTTCCGCCGCCGGCGCCTTGGCAGGCGCGGCGCACAGCGGCGGCATGCCCAGCGCGGCAAAGGCCAGCAGGCCGGCGAGGGTGTAGGGGCGAAGCGCGGCGCGTAGCGTGGCAGTCATGATGACGGTCTGGTCTGTAGGAAGGGGCCTAGTCTGCCACTGTATTGCCATCGTGGCAAATGCGCGCGTGGCGTGTGTTGCTCTGCCTCAAGGCAAGATTCTGCGTTTTATGCCGTGCCAAGGGTGGGCTGAACTGATAATATTGATTTTCAGAACATATTCTTACACAAGGCACACAGTTACCCATGGAAAGCCGTCTCAGCCGCCTGGAAGCCGTTCAAACCGTGTTGCTGGAAATCGGGCAGCGCTCGAGCACCTGCAGCGATATCAGCGAATTTCTGCAGGCGGTGCATGCGGCGCTGGGGCGCATCATGTATGCGGCCAATTTTTATGTGGCCCTGAGCGACCGCGACGATGGCCTGGTGCGCTTTCCGTATTTTGTCGACGAATTCGACGCCGCGCCCGATCCGGACGAGGGCGTGCGCCTGGCCAGCGCCGCGCAGTCGCCCACGGCATGGGTCATCGTCAACCGCAAGCAACTGGTGATGACGGCCGATGATGACGCCATGCGCGCCATCGATGGCGGCGCCTGGGGCGGCGGCACGGCGGCCGAGCACTGGATCGGCTGTCCGCTGCAAGACCAGCAGCACCAGGTGCTGGGCGCCATCGTCATCCAGAGCTATGACGCGCAGCACCACTTCAGCCTGGAAGACCAGGCCCTGTTCGCGCTGATCGCCACGCACGTGTCGAGCGCCCTGCAAGGCATGCAAAGCATGGACCGCCTGGAAAAGGCGGTGCAAGAGCGCACAGCCCTGCTGGCGCACGAGGTGGCCGAACGGCGCCGCGCGGAAAACCTGCAGCATGCGCTGTATGAAATCGCCAACCTGTCGGCGCAGGCGGCCGACGCGACGACCCTGTATGCGCGCCTGCACGCCATCATCAGCGAGCTGGTGACGGCGAAGAATTTTCTCATCGCCCTGTATCACCCGGACAACAAGGACATCACGATCCCGTATTTCGTCGATGAAAAGGATGCGCAAGCGCCCGTAAAACGCTTTCACTACGGCATCGGCATGAGCTCGTACGTGCTGGCGCGGCGCCAGGCTTGCCTGCTCGATGCCAGCAGCTATGCGGCGCTGGTGGCCAGCGGCGAGATGGACGAGCCGCTGGGCAATGTCGGCATCGCCAGTTGGATGGGCGCGCCCATGTTGCTGGGCGAACGCAAGTATGGCGTGATCATCGTGCAAAGCTACGACGAATCCGTCGTGTATGGCCAGGCGGAACTGGACGTGCTGGCCTTCATGGCCAGCCACGTGGCCGTGGCGATGGCCCGCATCCAGGCCGACAACGCCATGCGCCAGGCCAAGGAAGCGCTGGAAGAGCAGAACGCGGCCCTGAACAGCGCCCTGAGCGCCTTGCAGGAAGCGCAGTCGGAACTGGTGCGCCAGGAAAAACTGGCCTCGCTGGGGCGCCTGGTGGCGGGCGTGGCGCATGAAATCAATACGCCGCTGGGCATTTGCGTGACGGCCACCAGCCACCTGGTACAGGAATTGAAACTCACGCGCGAAGACCTGGAAGGCGGTCAGCTCGATGAAGGCGGCTTGCTGCAATTTTTCGACATCATCGACCAGACCCTGCGCATCATGACGACGAACACGCAGCGCGCCGCGGCGCTGGTGCGCAGCTTCAAGCAGGTGGCCGTAGACCAGTCGTCGGACGAATTGCGCAGCTTTAACTTGCGCAAATACCTCGATGAAATCCTGTTGTCCTTGCAGCCCAAGCTGAAGGGCAAGCCGATCAAGGTGGACATCGATTGCCCGTCCGAGGTGCAGCTGCGCAGCTATCCGGGCGCCGTCTCGCAGATCGTCACGAATATGGTGGTCAATTCACTGGTGCACGGCTTTGTCGAAGGCGAGCCGGGCAAGATCAGGATCAGCGTGCGGACGGCCGGCGAGATGCTGGAACTCGATTACAGCGACGACGGCATGGGCATGGACAGCGCCACCCTGGGCCAGCTGTTCGATCCTTTTTTCACGACAAAGCGGGGTTCGGGCGGCAGCGGCCTGGGTGCGCATATCCTGTATAACCTGGTGACGGGGCCGCTGGGCGGCACGGTGAAGGTGGTCAGCGCGCCGGGGATGGGGCTGCATTACAAGATCCGTTTCCCGCTGGAGCCACGTAGGTCGGATTAGCGGCAAGGCCGCGTAATCCGACGCTACCAGCGGCGCCAACGATGTTGTCGGATTACGCGCGGCGTTGCCGCGCTAATCCGACCTACGCCTTTTAATCAGGGAAGCGCTGGTTCAAGGCAAGCGCTTCGTCGAGATTCGCAATCAACAACTCCACATACTGCGGATCGAGGTGGCTGCCGCTCACTTCGCGCAAATAGCTGACCACGCACTCCAGGGGCCAGGCGTCCTTGTAGCAGCGCTTGTGCATGAGGGCGTCGAAGACGTCGGCGACGGCGGCGATGCGCGCGTATTTGTGGATGTTTTCGCCGACCAGGCCTTGCGGGTAGCCGCTGCCGTCGTATTTTTCATGGTGCTGGTGGGCGATCACGGCGGCCGCCTTCAAGAGCGGACGCTGCGAGCCGTCGAGGATGGACATGCCCACCGTCGGATGCTGCTTCATGATTTCCCATTCGGCCGCATCGAGCTTGCCCGGTTTGAGCAGCACGGCGTCGGGCGTGGAAATCTTGCCGATGTCATGCATGGGCGCCGCGTGGCGCAGCACCATGGTTTCCTCTTCCGACATGCCGGACGCTTGCGCCAGCAGCTGGCACACTTCGGCCATGCGGCGCACGTGGTTGCCGCCTTCGTGCGAGCGCGATTCGACCACGTCGCCCAGGCGCAGGATCAGCTCGGCCTGGGTATCGGTGATTTCCTGCGTCAGCAGGATGTTGTCGAAGGCGATCGCCACGCCGGAACAAAATACTTCCAGCAACTGTGCATCGAGGTCGGAAATTTCCTCCACGCCTTTCAAGACCAGTAGCGACGCCTTGCCGCTGCTGTTGGGGAAATAGCCGACATAGGTGTCGCCGTGCAGGCGCGAGATCCTGTTGCTCTTGGCGTCGTCCAGCTGCGACAGCAGGGACGGGCTGAGGATGCCGTCATCGGCTTCATGGTCGCCGATCTGCGCAAGGATTTCATAATCCTGCTCGCCCGTGATGGCACTGGCGCCGCGCAGGCGCAGCAGCATGCTCGTTTCCAGGCGCAACAGGGCGACGACTTGCTGCAACAGGCCGCTGGCGAAGTCGCGCAGGTTGCGCTGTTTGAAAATGTGCGCCGAGGCGGCGATGACTCTTTCCAGGCCTTCGCGGTAGTGCAGCTGGGCCAGGCGTGCCTCTTCCACCTTCATGATGTCGCGGTAGGCGCGCAGGGCGGCAAAAGTGGTGGTGAACAGCTTGGTGCGGTCCAGTTCCGTCTTTTCCTTGTAGTCGTTGATGTCGTAGTTGACGATCACCCGCTCTTCCGGCGCCTGTCCCGGCTGTCCCGTGCGCAGCACGATGCGCGTAAACTGGTTGCCCAGGTCTTCGCGCATCCAGCGCGCCACTTCCAGGCCGCTGTCTTCGCGCTCCATCACCACGTCGAGAAATACCAGCGCGATGCCTTCTTCGCGCGCCAGCACCTGCTTGGCTTCGGCGCCGCTGTACGCATGCACGAAGCTCAGGGCGCGGCCCTCGAGGCGAAAACGGCTCAGCGTCAGTTTGGTGATGTCGTGGATGTCGGGTTCATCATCGACGAGCAGGACTTTCCAGGGCGGTAACTTGGGTGAGGCTGAAGACAAAAATGACATAAGGGCGAGTTCCGCTAAAAGGCATAACTGACGCAATGCTGAGACGCCCGCGCCAGGCTTGCCTGTGCGCCACTACTGGCGTTGCGCGTTTTTCGGGCGCATTTTATCGATTGTAGACTGACGGCCAAGTATTAACAACAAGCAAGAATAATTGACTAATAACATGCAACATACCTGTCAAAAAAAGCACTGTAAATCCACGTGGGCGACACGATGTATGCTTTATCGCTTAGGCAACTATATTTTCAAGACAATACTTTGTTTTAATTAATATTGCCAATGAATCTGCAAAAAAAGTCGGCGCCTTGCTTTTCTGGTGGGAAATCAGAAAAGTAACAAGGTATGAATTCCGCACCAGAATGGCATGCAGCGCGCTATATTGGACAGGCATAAGAAGTGGCCCCATGCCACCCACATTTCCTGAAAGGGTCAATCATGCAAAAACAAACGACGCGCGCCCTGGTCGCCGGCCTGGCCTTGCTGGCCAGTAGTGCGGCCTGGGCAGGAACTGAAGTGCATTTCAGCAAACCGGATCAATACACGGATGTCCCGTTCAACCCGCAGGAACGGGAAGACGTGTTGAAGGAACTGAGCCGGCATTTCGAAAAACTGGGCGCATCCCTGCCGTCCGGACAGACTTTGAAAATCGACGTCACGGATGTGGACCTGGCGGGACGTGAAAATCCGTCTCTGCGTGCCGGCCAGGATATCCGCGTCATGAATGGCCGGGTCGACTGGCCGCGCATGCGCCTGCACTATGTGCTGGAGCAGGATGGCAAGGTCATTCGCAGTGGCGATGCAGCCCTGTCCGACATGTCGTACCTGAGCCGCATCAATCACTATTTCAGCAATGAAAAGCTGCGCTATGAAAAGCTGATGATCGATGACTGGTATGCCGATACTTTCGGCATCAAGGTGAAGCGCCAGGCGCGCAATTAAGCGAGCGATTGCATCGCTATGTCAGCGCAGGTACGCAGCTTCGATGCGTGCCAGCTGGCCGTTTTGCCGCATGGCAAGCAAGGCTGCATTCATCTTGTCGATGAAATCGGCCTTGTAAGCGGGCGTGTTACGCGCGCTGTAGGCGATATACGTGGCTTCGGACGACAGTTCCAGCACTTCGTGTAATCGAAAGCCGTAGCTGCTTAGTTCTCCTTGCAGTTGGCGTGCCGTGTGGCGCGCCGCGCCGCGGTCGCTGGCGTAGCAATCGATGCGCCGCAAGGCCAGTTTTTTCAGATTGGCTTCATTGCCCTTGGCCGCTTCCAGGCGCAGCAGCCCCTGGCGGGCCGGCGCCATCAATTTTTCCGAGAGCAAAAAACCCGTGTTGACGCCAATGCTCAGGCCGGCAAAGTCGGCGGGAAACCGCGTGCGCGGCGTGCGCATCACGGCGGCATGGCAAAACAGCACCACCGATTCGCGGTGCAGCATGGCCGAATACGGTTTTACGTACGGCCGTTCCTTCCTGCGCCCAGGTGGAAACAGGCCGAAAACATTGCCTTTTTCCAACGCATCTAGCCCCCGTTTCCACGGGCGCGGCTGCAGTTCCAGCTTGTAGCCGGGCATCGAAGCGGCCGCCTGGCGTAGGATATCGATATACATGCCCTTGAAGACGCCGTTTTCCACATAGCTGTACGGCGCATAGTCGTCGTCGCCGTACAGGATGACGGTTTGCGGCGCGGCCAGGGCGGGCCGCAAGATACCCAGCAGGGCCAGGGCCAGGCATAGTCTTGCCGTTATTGCTGATTGCATGCCGCTCCAGATTCAATGTCTTCCTGATAAGCATACAGCATGGCGGCATGGCGACCGGGTAATCGATTCCTCAATCGATCCAGTTCACCTGTGGGAACTTGCTGCCGAACTCGTCCGGCATGGGCACGACCTGGCTGCGCTTGTAGTTGAAGAAGACAAAGCCGGACTTGGCCATGGCGATCAGGGTGTTGTCGCGCGGGCGCGTGATGCGGAAGGTGATGTCGCCGCCATATTTATTAAAATCCATGACGCCCACTTCGAACAGCAGTTGGTCGCGCGCATGGGCTTCGGCGCGGTAAGTGGTGGCCAGGTCGGTGACGATGATGCCGGTGCCGTCCGCTTCAATGTCGCGCACGCCGAATTCAAACAGGAAGCGGGCGCGCGCCTCGGAAATCATGGAAATCATGGAATCGTTGCCGAGATGGTTGCCGGCATTGATGTCCGTCGTGCGTACCGTCAGTTGCGAGGAATAGCAGTACTGGTCTTCGGGAAATTCAAGTTTCAAACGGGCCATGGTGTTCTCTTGGGCTGGTGCGCGGGGCGCGACGGGAAAAACCCATTCTAGCCGGTTCCCCGCGCCCCGTCGAAAAACGCCGCCTCAGGCGTGTTCCGCCATGACTGCTCGCGCACGCTGATTGGCGTACGCTCATTTACGTACAATCTGGTACACCTTGCCCGTGCCGCTCAGCATGTACAGCTCGTTTTGCGCATCCTGGCCAAACGACAGGATATTACCCACGTTGATGATGTTCCAGTCCGTCACGGCGGAGGCTGTGCCATTGCTGTAGCTGAAACTTTTCAGCCAGCCGCTGCAGTAGTCGGAATACAGGTAGTGCCCCGCCAGTTCCGGCAGGGCCGTGCCCCGGTACACATAGCCGCCCGTGATCGAACAGCCACCGGCCGCATCGTGGCCGTATTCGATGGCGGGCAGGACCAGCCCCGCCTGCTTGCAACTGGCGCTGTTGTAGCACTGCGTGCCTTCCATGATATTCCAGCCATAGTTGTTGCCCGCCTGGCCCACGGGACGCACATTGACTTCTTCCCCATTGGCCTGGCCCACGTCGGCGAGGTACAGCAGCTGGGTCGGCACGTCGAAGGCGTAACGCCACGGGTTGCGCAAGCCGAAGGCCCAGATTTCAGGGCGTCCGCCTGCCGTGGCAAATGGGTTGCCCGGCGGAATGGCGTACGGCTGGGCCACCGTGCTGGCGTTGACGTCCAGGCGCAGCAGCTTGCCCAGTAGCACATGCGTGTTTTGCGCATTGCCGGGCGGATCGCCCGCGCTGCCGCCGTCGCCCGTGCCCGCATACAGATAGCCATCCGGGCCAAAGCTGAGCAAGCCGCCATAGTGGTTGCTGAACGTGGGGTGGGCAATCGTGAGGATGGCCAGGGCGGACAGGGGATCGGCCACGTTGGCGTTGCCCGCCGACACTTGCCGCCGCTCGATGACGATATCGCCGGCCAGGTTGGTGTAATACATGAAGAAATAGCCATTGCTGGCGTATTGCGGATGGAAGGCCAGCGACAACAAGCCCCGTTCACCGCTGGTGGTGGTCAGGGTACTGATGTCGAGGAAGGGCGTGGCCAGCAAGTTGCCGTTCTGCACCACGCGGATGCGGCCGGGGCGTTCGAGAATGAACAAACGGCTGTCGCCGGGCGGCGCCGTGAGGAAGATGGGCGCACTCAAGCCGCTGGCCACTTCTTGCAGGCGCAGGGCCAGCGGCGTGGCTGCCGCATACAGGACGCTGGCGCTGGCCGTCGCCCCCGCATGGACTTGCACCTGCTGCGTGACGGGCGTGGGTGTCAGCGTTCCTGTGCCTTGCGCCACGCTGGCGGCGCTGAGCGTGTAGGCGCCGGGCACCAGATCCGTGAGCGCGGTGCTCGCCGTCAGCAGCTTGCTGTAGGATGCGGGCCCAGTGACCGTGATGGCGCCCGCCACGCCGGCCGGCAAGCCGACTATGCTGACTGCCAGGCTGCCGGCGGTCGTGCCGGGCGGGTCGTCGTCGTGGCCGCCACCACAGGCGGCCAGCAGGGTCAGGCAGCATGCCAGCAACAGGGCCAGCCAGGTAGTCGGATGTCGGGAAAACAAATGGCGCATGTCAGTCTCCTGGGGGAAGGAAGCAACGGCTGCTCAATAGGGGGGGACTTGCACCAAGAATGCGCGTTTTTGTGCTGGCAAGATTGAGCTTGCGCAAGCGTACGCCTCACATGGCTCACGCTTCCGTGCGCTGCTGCACGGTACGGCGGCATCGGACAAATGCGCCGCGTTTTCAGACAAGCGCGCTTGCGCTTGCCCCGCCACGCGGGCTGCCGCCCGATAATGGCGCATCTGAAACCGAGCAGGAAGACATCCCATGAAAACCAAAGCCGCGATTGCCTGGAAGGCGGGCGCCCCGCTGACCATCGAAGAAGTCGACCTGGCCGGCCCGCGCGCCGGCGAAGTGCTGGTCGAGCTGAAAGCCACGGGCATTTGCCATACCGATTACTACACCCTGTCCGGCGCCGATCCGGAAGGCATCTTCCCGGCCATCCTGGGCCACGAAGGCGCCGGCGTCGTCGTCGACGTGGGCCCGGGCGTGACGACCCTGAAAAAGGACGATCACGTCATCCCCCTGTACACGCCGGAATGCCGCCAGTGCAAGTTCTGCCTGTCGCAAAAGACCAACCTGTGCCAGGCCATCCGCTCCACGCAGGGCCGCGGCCTGATGCCGGACGCCTCCAGCCGCTTCTCGCTGAACGGCCAGCCGCTGTTCCACTACATGGGCACGTCCACCTTTTCGAATTACATCGTGGTGCCGGAGATCGCCCTGGCGAAGATCCGCGAAGATGCTCCCTTCGACAAGGTTTGCTACATCGGCTGTGGCGTGACGACGGGCGTGGGCGCGGTGTTGTTCTCGGCCAAGGTGGAAGCGGGCGCGAATGTGGCCGTGTTCGGCCTGGGCGGTATCGGCCTGAACGTGATCCAGGCGGCGAAGATGGTCGGCGCCGATAAAATCATCGGCATCGATATCAACCCGGCGCGCCAGGCCATCGCGCGCAAGTTCGGCATGACGCACTTCATCAACCCGAACGAGGTGGAAAACGTCGTCGACGCCATCGTGCAGCTGACGGACGGCGGCGCCGATTATTCGTTTGAATGCGTCGGCAACACGACGCTGATGCGCCAGGCGCTCGAGTGCACGCACAAGGGCTGGGGCAAGTCCTTCATCATCGGCGTGGCGGCGGCGGGCCAGGAAATTTCCACGCGTCCGTTCCAGCTGGTGACGGGGCGCGAATGGCGCGGTTCGGCCTTCGGCGGCGCGCGGGGCCGCACGGACGTGCCGAAAATCGTCGACTGGTATATGGAAGGCAAGCTCAACATTGACGACCTGATCACGCACCGCCTGAAGCTGGAAGACATCAACCAGGGCTTCGACCTGATGAAGAGCGGCGAATCGATCCGTTCCGTGGTGCTGTACTGACCCGAGTGTACGCATTGCGCAACACTTGACGGACGGGGCAGGGCGGCAGCCTGTACTTCGCCGCCTGCCCCTGCTAGTGTGAAGACATCCGCCTTGCTTTGGGAGCCGTTCATGTTTGCCACTGCCTACCTCGCGACCTTGCGCCGCATGCTGCCCGTCTTTCTCGGCGCGGCCCTGTCTTCCCTGCTGGCTTTGTGGTGGAGCAATGCCGCCAGCCTCGCCACGCCCGCCATCTGGCTGGCGCTGCTGGCCACGTATTTGCTGTGCGCGCTGATGTTTACGCCGCTGGCCTGGCACCGCCAGCAGATGGCCACGCGCCACGTGCGCACCAACAAGTCGCGCTGATTTTCGCTGATTCTCGCTGCGCCTAGCGCGCCGTGCTGGAAAATCGCTCGCGGTAGTCGCGCGGCGTGATGGCAAGTTTCTTTTGGAACAGGCGGCGCAGCCTCTCCTCGCTATGCAAGCCCGCCTGCACGGCCACCTGTTTTAAGGAGGACACATTGTCTTCCAGCAAGCGGCGCGCCACTTCAAAGCGGGCCGTGTCGATGAATTCCGTGGGGCTGGTGCCCGTTTCGCGCTGGAATACGCGCGTAAAATTGCGCTCGCTCATGGCCAGCCTGGCCGCCAGCAGCGGCACCGTGAGCTCTTCGGCAAGATGCTCCATGATCCAGCCCTGTAACTGGCGAATGGTCGGATGCGTCGTCATCTGGCTCGACAGATGCACGGAAAACTGCGACTGGCCACCCGGCCGCTTCAAATACACCACCAGATCGCGCGCCACTTCCAGCGCGATATCGCGGCTGAAATCGTCTTCCACCAGGGCCAGCGCCAAATCGATGCCGGCCGTCACGCCAGCCGACGTCCAGAATTTTCCTTCCCGCACGAAAATCGCATCGGCATTCACCTGTATCAATGGATAGCGCTGGCGCAAACTGTCCACGGCGCTCCAGTGCGTGGCGGCACTCTTGCCGTCGAGCACACCGGCCTCTGCCAGGAAGAAGCAGCCGGTGCACAGGGCCGCCAGGGTAGCGATGCGCGGCGCCGCCTCGGCCACCCAGGCGGCGAGGGCGGGGATATCCTGCAAGACTTGCTCGACATGGTGGCAGCCGACGATGACGGCCAGGTCGGGCAGGCGGCTGGCATCGAGCGCCTTGCTGGCGTGCAGCGACATCAGGGTGTCCGACTCGACGGGGCCGATGGCCGTCGAGACGATGCGCACGTCGTAGCCGCCGGGCAGATTGCGCAGGCGCAAATGGGTGTTGGCGTAATCAAACACTTTCATGGCGCCTATCGCTTCGAGCGCCTTGAAACCGGGATAGACGATGATGTCGACGGTGCGCAGGGGGAATTCTTTGGGGCTTTGCTTGATCATGCAACGAATGAGATAAGTGAGATAGTGCCATAATGCAACACCTTCGATGGTGTAGCTTAGCATGAGATAGTTAATATGCCGCGGGCCAATTCCCCTTTATCCGATTTCTGAACATCGTGCGCATACACATTTTTTTCCTTGGTTTGTTCTTCTTGTTATCGGCCAGCATGGCCCAGGCGGCCACCCTTAATTTCAATGGCGGCAACGTGACCGACTGCCCCCGCGCGGACAAGCTGTATACCTGTGCCGCCTTCGGTTCGACCGATGTCATAACCATTGCCAGTGGTTATGGCGTGACGGTCAGCAGCAGTGTCAAGCTGGACTATAACCAGTCATTTTCCATGAGTGGCACGGCATCGCTGACGGTGAATGGCAATATTGATTTCAGCAATATTAATACGCCGAACCTCAAGGTCACGGGCGGCAGCATCACCGCCAAGGGCGGCGTTTTCCAACTCGGTTCGCAAAATGGCCAGGCCATTGTGGCCGACATCTCTGCCGCGTCCGTCAATCTGGGGGGCACGCCTGTCAGGATCACCGGCAATATCACGGCCACGGGCGGCATCGACATTTCCGCCGGCTCGACCTTGAACGGCGCCATCAGCGGCGCCACGGTGACGACCAATTCCAAGGTCAGTATCACGGGTTCCATCAAGGCCAGCGATACGCTGAGCATCGGTTCGGATTCCGTCATTTCCGGCCCCGTCAGCGGCGCCACCGTGACGACCAATTCGAATGTGGCGATTACGGGCGATGTGACGGCCAGTAAATCGTTCAGCCTGGGCTCAGGCAGCAATCTGAAGGGCAACACGACGGCGCCTGTCGTCAGTATCGATCCCGCCAAGAGCGAGGTGCGGGGCAACATTACCGCCAGCACTACGCTCACAGTCGGCTCCGGCAGCCAGGTGACGGGCAACCTGACATCACCCAGCATCGACCTGAAGGCATCGAACTTGCTCGTCACGGGCGATGTGAAGGCGTCGAAGACGCTGATCGTTTCTTCTGGGAATGGCATTAATGGCAATGTAGAAGGCGGTAATGTTACCCTGGAGGCAGCCAATGCGTATATCACGGGCAAGGCCTTGGTCGATCACATTACGCTGGAATCGAAAGGCCGGGTGCAGCAGATCATCACCTGCAAGGCCTACACGCCGTCCAACCCCTGCAGTTGCGTGACGAATAACAGCGGCTGGACTTTCAGTGAGCCGCAGGGGCCGAAATGCGGCCCTGGCAGGCAGGCGGGGCCCCATCATTTCCAGATCGACCATCCAGGCACGGCCCTGACATGCGCGCCGCAGACGGTGACGGTGACGGCGTGCGCGGATGCCGCCTGCAGCGCCAAGTACACGAACGGTGTGAATGTCACTGTCAGCCCTGGCGGCACGGCGACGCAGATAGGCAGCAGCGGCGTGGCAACGGCCAGCGTGCGCCAGTACACCGTCGGCACGGCCACCTTGAGCCTGACCAGCGTGCCTGGCGCCACGGACGCGCTCGTGTGCAATCGCGCTTCGGACAAGAGCGCCAGTTGCGTTATGAATTTCGCGGAATCAGGCTTGATTGTCACTCCCGACAACCACGTCTCGGCCACGCAGCCGTCGTTTGACATCAGTGCGGTGCAGGCCAGTCCGAACCAGCAAGCATGCGTGCCGCTGTTTGCCAACAAGAACAAGGATTTGACGCTCGCTTGCGGCTACAGCAATCCCGCCAGCGGTACTTTGCCCGTCTTCATCAAAGGCACGGGCGCCTTCATCGCCTTGGCCCCGGATAACAGCAGTGCTTGCAGTGTCTTGGGGAAGACTGTCAACCTGGCGTTCGATGCCAAGGGCGTCGCCAAGGCCACCATGTCCTACGCGGATGTGGGGAAGGTGAATTTGAAGGCCACTTATACGGGGTCGAGCAGCAGCGGCGACAGCGGCTTGAGCATGACGGGCAACGCCGATGTCGTCGTCGTGCCGGCAGCGTTCAGCGTCCCTATCATAGCCAGCCCCCAGCGCGCGGGTGCACCAGTGGCGGTCAGCATGAGCGCGCTCAATAGCGCGGGCGCCGTGACGCCGAACTTCGGCAATGAAAATCCAGCAGAGACGGCGCTGCCTACGCTGGCCAGCCTGGTCAGGCCGACGACGATCGAGATTAGCGAGCCAGCCAAGCCGGACATTCAGGGTGGCGTGGTTTTCAAGAATGGTAGCGTTGCCAGCAGCGCCATGCACTGGCCGGAAGTGGGAACGATCACCATTGCCTTCAAATTGGCCAATCGCAACGGCTACCTGGATGCCAACCTTGCTGTGGCGGACTTGCCCAAGCCCTCGCGCGTGAGCAAGGAGGTGCAGTTCATCCCGCACCACTTCATCACGGAGCTGATCAAAAAGGACGACGTTGACAAGCCGGCCGCTACCAACGGCATCGCCACGCCATGCGCCGCGCCGCTCACCTGCGCCAACGATGGGGAAAAAGGCCGCTACGCGTATTCGGGGCAAGCGGTAGGCGTGCGCGTGACGGCGCGCGCCCTGGGGGGGGCGACGACGGTCAATTATGATGACCTCAACCCGAGCGCCATGGCACCCGTGCGGCTCGAAGGCCTGGATGCGGCCACGGGCACGATTTCCTTTCCGCCGAGCACTTCTGATGGCAGCAGCCGCCTTACCGACGGCAAGAAGGAACAAAACACCGTCACCGGCGTGGCGCCCGCGAAATTCACCCTCGGCGTCGCCTCGCCGATGGTCGCCTACCGTTTTCCGGGCAAGGCCGGCGTGCCGGTGGCGCCTACCGACGTGCTGCTGCGCGCCAGCAGCACGTATCCCGGCGGTAGCATCGTCAGCTCAAGTTCGGCATTGGTACAGAACGAGGCACGGATGACTGTGCTGTCGGGGCAATGGCAGGTAGCCCATGGCTACGGCTCCGAGTTGCTGCCCGTCAAGCTGCCGCTGCAAGTGCAGTACTGGAATGGCAAGAAATGGGTCACGAATCTGCTCGACAGCATCAGTGCGATCAAGAAGCCGGATGTGGTGCTGGCCAATTGCAAGAAAACCCTGGACTGCGCCAAGCTGGCCGCAGATGACCGGACGTATACCGTCGTGCAAGGCGCATTGCCGCAGTCCAATCGCCTGACATTGCTGGCGCCCGGCGCCGGCAATACCGGCAGCGTGGACGTTTCCGTGGGCAGCCATCCCTACCTGGGCAGCACGGTTGGCATCGTCGTCTTTGGCGTCTTGAAATCGGGCCCCGTCATTTATCTGCGCGAGATGTATTGAGCCAGGGTAAAGGCAGGCGGACGCAGGCAGGGCGAAAAACCAGTAACATGCCTGGCTGTGGCATTCCCCCCAACCTCAGACTGGAGTTTCTATGAGCACAACTTCGCAGTGGATCGATATCGCCGGCCCGGACGGCAGCTTCCAGGCTTACCTGGCCGTGCCGCATGTGGGCAAGGGCCCCGCCATCGTCCTGTTGCAGGAAATTTTCGGCGTCAACGAGCACATCCGCGCCGTGGCCGACCAGTATGCGGCCGATGGTTACGTGGTGCTAGTGCCCGACCTGTTTTGGCGCGCCGGCGCGCACATCGAGCTGGGCTATGACGAAGCAGGCTGGAAGCGCGCCGTGGAACTGATGCAGGCGACCGACAATCCGCATGCCGACGCCGATATCGCCGCCACCGTCGCCGTCCTGCGCGCGCGTCCGGAAGTGACGGGCAAGCTGGCTTCGGTCGGCTACTGCTTCGGCGGCCGGCTGTCGTATCAAGCGGCTGCGGCCGGCCTGGTCGACGCGGCCATCGCCTATTACGGCGGCGGCATCCAGAACAAGCTGGACCTGGCTGACCGGATCCAGGTGCCGTTGCTCATGCATTTCGGCGGCCAGGACAGCCATATCCCGCCGCAAGCCGTGCAAGAGATCGCCGAGCGTTTCGAAGACCGGCAAAACGTGGAAATCCATATCTACCCGGGCGCCGAGCACGGTTTCAATTGCACCCACCGCGACAGCTACCAGCAGCGCGCGGCCGCCCACGCGCATGGCAATTCCCTGATTTTCCTGGCGGAAAACTTGTAAGCGGGAGAGCGGCAAGCGCTATCGACTCGGCAGCAAAGCCCCGTGGGCGCTAAAATAGCGGCTGTGCCGGGCAACTCCGGCCGGCCGGGCGCGATGCCCGGCAAACCTGGATGAGGAACCGAGTTAAAGATGGCCCAAGTAATTGTTTCTGTAACATTGGCGGCAAGCGCCGAACGCGTGTGGGATTTTATCGGCGGCTTCCAGTCGCTGGCTGAATGGTCGAGCTCCATCAAGACCAGCTTGTCCGAACACGGCGGCCGCGTGCGCCGCCTGAAAACCACGGACGGCGCCATCATCGCCGAACGCCTGCAAAGCTACAGCGAAGCGGACAAGAGCTACAGCTACACCATCGTCTCGGGCCCGATCCCCGTCAAGAATTACCGTTCCACCCTGCGCGTCACGGGCGAACCGGGCGCCGCCTCTTGCGTGGCGGAATGGTCGAGCGAGTTCGACGCGGCCGAAGGCGTGGAAGAGGTCATGGTGGGGGCGTTTCAGCACCTGTACGAAACGGCGTTTGTCGACCTGAAACGCATCATGGCAATTTGATTTACCAGGCCCAACGGCAAATACTGGGGTCAGACCCTGAGGGTCTGACCCCAGCCTTTTTGCTTTGCGGGTTAATTCCCCCGCTATCTGCTTACCGTTTTACCTTGCCAAACGCCTCGCCCTTGTTCCATGTAGGCAAGTTCTTGTCGTTTGCCACTTCGTAGCCGAGGTTCAGGGTGAACTGCGCCTGCTGCACCATGCCCGACAAGTCCCACGACGGGTGGTATTCATCTGTTACCTGATGGTAATCCTTTTTAAACGCGACCAGGCGCTCGCCTGAGGCTTTCGGCTCCTGGACGAAGTCGAATGAACCGTCGCCGGAAAACACGGCCGAGCCTACGTTGAAGGCGGGCACGCCAGCCTTGGCGAAGGCAAAATGGTCGGCCCGGTAAAAGGCGCCGGACAGGTCGGGGATCGTCGGCGCCAAACGCAGGCCCATGCGCTTGGCGACCTTGGCGGCGCTCGCATACAGGCTGCTGCGCTCGGCGCCGGCCACGCCGATGTCGCGCGTCTTGCCGACGAAATTCATGCTGTCGAGGTTCAGGTCGGCGGCCGTCTTGGCCAGCGGCCATAAGGGCTTGCGCGTGTAGGCGGTGCTGCCCAGCATGCCCGTTTCTTCGCCGGCCGGCCACAGGAAGATCTGCGTGCGCCGCGCCGGCTGTTTCACGGCCACTTGCGCCATGGCCAGCAGGGCTGCAGCGCCCGAGGCGTTGTCGATGGCGCCGTTGTAGATATGGTCGCTTTGCCCGGCGCGTTGGCTGCCTGCGTCATCCTTGCCCAGGTGGTCCCAGTGGGCCGAATAGATTACGGCTTCGTCCTTCAACTTCGGGTCCGTGCCCGGCACGATGCCGGCCACGTTGAATTGCTCGATGCTGCGGATCTGGCTATTCAGTGCCACCTTGACCGTCGCGTTCAGGGCCACGGGGCGGAACGCGCGCGTTTCGGCTTGCGCGCGCAAGGCGTCCAGGTCTTGTCCGCCGGCCTGGAACAGTGTGCGCGCCATGTCTTCCTGCAGCCAGCCCTCCATCGCATTGCCCGCGCCAGCCAGGTTGAAGCGCTCATGGCCGAAGCCGTTGGCCGGCACCGACCACGGATACGAAGCCGATGCCGTCGTGTGGATCAGCAAGACGCCGGCCGCGCCCTGGCGCAGCGCTTCCTCGTACTTGTAGACCCAGCGGCCGTAATACGTGAGGGACTTGCCGGCAAAGCGGTTTGGTTCGGCGGCGCTCGGTTGCGGATCGTTGACCATCATGATCACCAGCTTGCCCTTCAGGTCAACGCCCTTGAAATCGTCCCAGTTTTCTTCCGGGGCGCGGATGCCGTAGCCGGCAAACACGACGGGCGCGTCGAACGCTACTTTCTGCTGACCATTGGCCGCGCCGAAGACGATGTCCTGGCCGAAGGCGGGAGACAAGGTCTTGCCGCCCGCGCTGAAGGTCACTGTGCTCGATGGCAAGGCCTTGCTGCCGACGATGGTCAGCGCCTGGCGGTACGTGCCATCTTTCAGTGGTTGCAAGCCGGCCACGGCCGCCTGCGTTTCCAGGTAGCGCACGGCCAGGTCGCCGCCGCGCTGGCCCGTGCCGCGACCTTCGAGCAAATCATCGGCCAGGAAGGACAGGTGGGCGCGCAGGGGCGCTTCGGCAACGAGCGGTTGGGCGAGGGTAGCGGTGCTGAACAGGCTGGCGGCGAGGACGATGGGAAAACGCATGACAACTCCAAAAGTGAATACGGGAAAGCAAAGCAGCGGCAATCTTACTCTATCGCAATGCTCTGGCGTAGCGCGCGGCGTGCGCGCGCCATTGCGGCCACAATGGCTTCTGGTCCACCGACAAGGAGCGTTCCATGACTGCCACTGACTTGCAATCGAGCAATACCCTGCGTACCGCCGACGGCACCCTGATCTACTACAAGGACTGGGGCAGCGGCCCGCCCGTCGTCTTCAGCCACGG
Organism: Janthinobacterium leeuwenhoeki; assembly: GCF_051380795.1. Taxonomy (NCBI): domain Bacteria; kingdom Pseudomonadati; phylum Pseudomonadota; class Betaproteobacteria; order Burkholderiales; family Oxalobacteraceae; genus Janthinobacterium; species Janthinobacterium leeuwenhoeki. The sequence goes on along the minus strand of NZ_JBNYXT010000011.1, from coordinate 65,606 downwards.
CTGGCCATTGTCATCCGACGCCTGGGAAGACCAGATGTTTTATCTGGCCTCGCACGGCTACCGCGTCATCGCGCACGACCGGCGCGGCCATGGCCGCTCCAGCCAGCCCTTCGACGGCAATGACATGGATACCTATGCCGACGACCTGGCCGCCCTGATCGCCGCGCTGGACTTGACGGGCGCCACCCTGGTGGGCCATTCGACGGGTGGTGGCGAGGTGGCGCGCTATATCGGCCGCCATGGCACGGCTCGCCTGGCCGGCGCCGTGCTGGTGGGCGCCGTGCCGCCGCTGATGCTGCAGACGCCGGACAATCCGCTGGGCTTGCCGCTGTCCGCCTTTGATGCCATCCGCGCCGGCGTGCAGGCGGACCGCAGCGCCTTCTTCCGCGACTTGAGCGTAGCCTTCTATGGCTACAACCGGCCCGATGCGAAGCCATCGCAGGGCGTGCGCGACAGCTTCTGGCGTCAAGGCATGCAGGCGGGCATGCCGGCATCCTATTTGTGCATCAAGCAATTTTCCGAGACGGATTTCACCAGCGACCTGGCCAAATTCGACGTGCCGACCCTGGTGATCCATGGCGACGACGACCAGATCGTGCCGATTGCCGCCTCGGCGCGGCGCACGGCTGAGCTCATCATCGGCAGCAAGCTGCTCGTATATGCGGGCGCGCCGCACGGCCTGGCGACGACGCACAAGGACCGCTTGAACGAGGACTTGCTGGAGTTCTTGCGCACCTGAAAGGGGGCGGGCGCCATCGAATCGAGGCGCCCGCCGTTGCTGTTGCCGCATGGAACAGGCGCAGTCGGCAGATTGTTGTGTATCGTTTAATGTTGGCAAAATCACGCGCCAATTGCGCGCGGATCACCGATTTCTCTGCCTTTTTTCGGTAGATATGCCGCAAAAAACGGCGTTCTGCGGCATGCAGCCACCCGGTAAGGTCCAGTAAAGAGTAAACTAGCAGATACACTCTTTCGCATTGGGCGATTCGAGCGAACTTGTGAGTGATTTCATGTCTGATACACCAATTTCCTTATTTTCCGACCTTAACCTGAGCGAGCCGCTGATTCGCGCGCTCAAGGATGTCGGTTACGAAACACCGTCGCCTATCCAGGCGGCCACGATTCCATTATTGCTCGCTAACCGCGACGTGCTGGGCCAGGCGCAAACAGGCACGGGTAAGACCGCCGCCTTCGCCTTGCCTATCCTGTCGCGCATTGATCTGAAACAAAGCTCACCCCAAGCCCTGGTCCTGGCACCGACACGCGAACTGGCCATCCAGGTCGCCGAAGCGTTCCAGGTGTACGCCGCGCACATCCCCGGCTTCCACGTGCTGCCGATTTACGGCGGCCAAAGCTACGGCCCGCAGCTGTCGGCCCTGCGTCGCGGCGTGCATGTCATCGTCGGCACCCCTGGCCGCGTCATCGATCACCTGGACAAGGGTTCGCTCGACCTGTCCAAGCTGAAGACGCTGGTGCTGGACGAAGCCGATGAAATGCTGCGCATGGGCTTTATCGATGATGTCGAACGCATCTTGAAAGAAACGCCGGATGGCCATCAAACGGCCCTGTTCTCGGCCACCATGCCTTCCGTCATCAAGCGCATCGCCACCACCTACCTGGTCAATCCAGCCGAAGTGACGGTCGCCGCCAAGACGGGCACGGCCGACAACATTCGCCAGCGCTATTGGCTGGTGTCGGGCATGCACAAGCTGGACGCATTGACCCGCATCCTGGAAGCGGAAGTGTTTGACGGCATGATCATCTTTGCCCGCACCAAGCTGGGCACGGAAGAGCTGGCCGGCAAGCTGCAAGCCCGTGGCTTCTCGGCTGCCGCCATCAACGGCGATATCCAGCAAGCGCAGCGCGAGCGCACGATCCAGCAGTTGAAAGACGGCAAGATCGACATCCTCGTGGCAACCGACGTGGCCGCTCGTGGCCTGGACGTCGAACGCATCAGCCACGTCGTCAACTACGACGTGCCGCACGATCCGGAAAGCTATACCCACCGCATCGGCCGCACGGGCCGTGCCGGCCGCAGCGGCGAGGCGATCCTGTTCATCACCCCGCGTGAAAAGAACTTGCTCAAAGCCATCGAACGCTCGACCCGCCAGCCGATCGGCATGCTGGAACTGCCAACGATACAGGCTGTCAACGACGTGCGTATCGCCAAGTTCAAGGAACAGATCAGCGAAACCCTGGCTCTGGGCGAACTGGAGCAGTTCCAGTCGCTGATCGAAGATTTCGAACGCGAGCAAAACATTCCCGCCATCGAAATCGCCGCCGCCCTGGCGAAGATGGCGCGTGGCAATACGCCGCTGCTGCTGGACAAGAACAAGGCGCGCGAGCAAGCCACGTGGCAAGACGACCGTCCTGTGCGCCAAGACCGTTTTGAGCGCAATGACCGTCCGGAACGGGGCGACCGCTTCGAACGTAACGAGCGCAGCGAACGCCCGGCCTTCCCGAAAAAGGAACGCATTCAACGTCCAGCCGACGCCGGCATGCAAACTTTCCGTATTGAGGTAGGTCATCAGCATGGCGTGAAACCGGGCAATATCGTGGGCGCCATCGCCAACGAAGCGGGCATCGATTCGAAAAACATCGGCCGCATCGAAATCTATGACGACTACAGCGTCCTGGACTTGCCAGACAGCATGCCCAAAGAATTGCTGGACCAGCTGAAAACCGTGTGGGTAGCCGGCCAGCAGCTGCGCATCAGCCGTGACGGCGATGCACCGGACCTGGCGCCGCCAGCCGCGCCACGCAAGCCGTTTGCCGCCAAGTCCGCGCCAGCGTTCAAGGATGCGCCGGCGGACGCGGGCGACGCAGCACCAGCGCCGCGCGCGCCGAAGAAGGAACGTCCACGCCCGGGCGTGACGGCTTACCGCATCGAAGTGGGCCGTGAACACGCCGTGACGCCAAGCAACATCGTTGGCGCCATCGCTAACGAAGCGAACCTGGAAGCCAAGCATATCGGCCGCATCGATATCTTTGACAACTACAGCGTGCTGGACCTGCCGGAAGGCATGCCGCCGGAAATCCTCGACCACCTGAAATCGGTCGTGGTTTCGGGCCAGAAGCTGCGCATCAGCCTCGATGACGGCACGACGGAGCGTAAACCTGCGCCACCGCGTCCGAAGTCGCCGCGCAAAACGTTCAAGTAAACCACCGCTACACAGGCGCCTCCCCGGCGCCTGTGTAGCGGATTGGAGACACATCCCCCACTGGCGCACTCGCGCCAGTTTTTATTTCCTGTCAAGAAATGAATATGCTTGCCGCCTTATGGCCGGTGGCAGGTGCCGCCATGTGCCGGCCATTATCGCCGCCCCTCCGTGCCTTTTTATCGGCGTAAACACCGTCTTTATTGCCTGTCGCATCGATACATAATTTTTTATTAATTATTGTGTCCGCGCGCATTTTGAATTTTGCATTCAATAAAATCAATCAAGTTAAATTAAAGTAAATTCTAAAATATAAGTAAATTGGCTTTTATTAAATTTTTTGACGCATGTCATTGTCTCCGGGGCGATATATCATGGGTGCTTGATGTGGTATATTGTTTTTATCTTTTTGTTATGCTAGTTGAAAAAAATAGAGGAGCGACGATGCGGGTCAATACGCCTATCACGCAAAATGAATACGTATTAAATGAAGGCATGACGATTGTTTCCACTACGGATTTACAGGGGAACATCAATTACGCCAATCAGTATTTCATTGAAGTCAGCGGTTTTTCAGAAATGGAATTGCTGGGTGCGCCACAGAATATCCTGCGCCATCCCGATATGCCGGCCGAAGCGTTTGCCGACCTGTGGAATACCATCAAGACGGGTATGCCATGGACCGGCATGGTCAAGAACCGCTGCAAGAATGGCGATTTTTACTGGGTCTTTGCGAATATCACGCCCGTCATCGAAAACGGCCGCCCGATCGGCTACATGTCCGTGCGCACCAAGCCCACGCGCGAGCAGATCAACGAAGCGGCAGCCCTGTATAAAAGTTTCAAAGATGGAAATTCTGCCAAGCTGGCGATCCGCAATGGCCGCGTCGTGCGCCAGGGCTGGGCCGCCAAGCTGGCCGAGTGGCGCAAGCTGACCCTGTCGCAAGATCTGGCCCTGCATTGCATCGTCTTCGGCGTGGTGCTGGCCATCCTCGGCTGCGCCGTGTGGAATATCGACGGCGACACGAGCACGGCCACGCGCAGCTGGCTCAGCGGCGCTGCCGCCGCGGCCGTCGCGCTGATGCTGTATTTCTGGGCCCATCTGCACAATTCCCTCGTCGCACCGTTGGGCGACGCCATCAGCGTGGCACGCAAGATGGCCGGTGGCGACTTGACGGGCGTTATCGACAAGGTTCGCGACGACGACATGGGCCAATTGATGGCGGCCTTGCGCCAGACGAATATCAATTTGCACAGCATCATCGGCGACGTGCGCGCCAATTTCGAGGATATCCGCATCACCACGGCGGAAATTGCCACCGGGAATATGGACCTGTCCAGCCGTACGGAATCGCAGGCCTCCAGCCTCGAGCAGACGGCGGCCAGCATGGAAGAACTGACGTCCACGGTGCAAAACAGCGCCGACCACGTGGCCACGGCCAACGACCTGGCGGCGCAGGCGTCCACTGTCGCGGCCAAGGGTGGCACCATCGTCAGCGAAGTGGTCACCACGATGAATGAAATCAGCACCTCGTCGCGCAAGATTCTCGACATCATCGGCTTGATTGACGGCATCGCCTTCCAGACGAATATTCTCGCCTTGAACGCGGCTGTGGAAGCGGCGCGCGCGGGCGAGCATGGCCGCGGCTTCGCCGTCGTGGCCAGTGAAGTACGCAGCCTGGCGCAGCGCTCGGCGACGGCGGCCAAGGAAGTCAAGAATCTGATCGACCATTCGATCGCCACGGTGAATGCGGGCAGCGTGCTGACCAGCAATGCGGGCGCCACCATGACGGAAGTGATCGCCTCGGTAGCCCGCGTGACGGAAGTGATGGACGAGATTTCTTCCACCACGCGCGAGCAGAACCAGGGCATCGGGCAAGTCAACCAGGCTGTCATTCAGATGGATGGCATCACGCAGCAAAATGCGGCGCTGGTGGAGCAGGCGGCGGCTGCCGCCACCAACCTGGCGCAGCGCACCGACAGCGTGGCCCAGTCGATCGGCATCTTTAAATTGAAGACGTCGCCCAAGCGCAAGGTTGCCGGCGTAGGCCGCAGCCCCAGCGTGGGCGCGGGCATGGCCTCGCGTGCCTTGCTGAAGGCAAGATAAGCATGCCACCCCCGCCAGCGCAACGCTGGCGGGGGTCATTTGCGCACTTGGTACACCTGGCCGCTGCGTACCTTCTTCACCACCCCATCCCCGCCAAACAAAATGACATACTCGCCCTGCGCGCCAGCAGCGGCCGGGTAGCTGTACATCCACACTTCATTGCCGCTGTCGAAACGGATGGCCGTGCTGTCTCCCAGCGCCGCGCGCAGCTGTTCGCGCGTGCTGCTGCCCGGCTGCACCGTCTGCTCCAGGGTGACGTACGGGACATTCTTGCTTGCCTGCAAGGCGCGCGTGCCGGAGCAGGCGGCCAGCAATGCCAGCACGGGAAATACCAGCCACTTCATGGCGCCACCTCGTCCATATAAGTAAATTCCAGCAAAGTATCGTCGGGCCAGCTGGCATCCCACAGGGGTGCGTAATACGTGCGGTCAAGCAAGACCTGGCAATCGCAATAGGGCAGCGAGGCGGACGTCTGCTCGCCGCCCGCGTACAGCATGGTGAACGGTAGCGGCACCCTGCGTTCGCCATGCACGAGGGCCACGCCGAACAGGGGACGCTCCGTGAAAAACAAGTAATTGCCGTCCGGCTCGGAGCACACCTTGTCGGTGCTGTAGAGCATGCTGGACAGCCAGGCGATGATTTGCGGGTCGTTCGAGATCAGCCCGGAATCCATGCCGGCGCGGCATTCCAGACGCAAGTCGCCCAGTCGCCGCGTGCCGGGCGGCAAGCCGGGCGTGATGACTTGCGCGCGCCAGCTCATGCTGGTGGCCTTGCGGTTGGCGATCAGCACGGCGTCCTCGCGCGCCGCTTGTGCGTTGCGCACGGGGGCAAAGCTGTTGTCTTCGGCCAAGGGCAAGGGGATGCTGACGCTGTCGCCGGCGATGCGCAGCTGCACGCCCGTCATGTCCACGCCGGGCTGGCGCGGCAGCAAGCGAAAGCGCAGCACCGCATGCGGCGCCAGTGCATGGTCGCGTTCGAAGCGGTCCATGCCCTGCAGCATCTTGCGGTAGGATTTATCCACGGGGTCGCGCGTGGCATCGACTTTGACTTGCGGCACGGGCGCATTTTGCGCCAGCGCAATAGGGCCGTGGAGCAGCAGCGTCAGCAGAGTCAGCAGAAGAGGGTGGTCAGTGCGCATGGCTTGATGCTACGCCTTTTTGCGCGGCAGCCACGCACGGGTGGGTGTCTCAGTACTCGCTATATTTGCGCGCATCGCCGCGCACCTGCTGCGCCGGGTACTTTTGCGCATTGAGTTCCATCTTTTCCAGCACGGCCCCATGCAGGTCGACGCCGCTCTTGTCGGCCAGGCGTACCAGGTACATCAGCACGTCGGCCAGTTCGTGACGGATCCCCGTGCGCTTGGCATCGTCCAGCTCGGCGTCCGCGCCCGTGGGCAGCCACTGATAGTGTTCCACCAGTTCCGCCACTTCCACGGACAGGGCCATGGCCAGGTTCTTTGGCGTGTGGAACTGGTCCCAGTCGCGCTCGTCGGCAAAGGCGCGCAGGCGCGCGCGGATGTCCGTCAGGCTGTCGGCGGGCGCGCTCATGCCGCCACCTGCAGCGGTTTTTCCATGAAGACACTGAATGGGTCGTCGGGATAGTCGCCGTACGGCCCGCGCCGCTGGTAGCCGTGGCGCGCGTACAGGGCGATGGCTGCGGGCTGGTGGATGCCCGTCTCCAGCGTCAGCAAGCGGCAGCCGCGCGCCAGCGCCTGCTCTTCCAGCAGGGCCAGCAAGCGTCTGGCCAGGCCCAGGCCACGGCTGTCCGGGTGCACGTACATGCGCTTGAGCTCGCCGAAATCGGGCGTGACGACGATGGCGCCGCAGGCGCGCGCCGTGCCGGCCGCATCGCGGGCGACGGCAAATAGCAGGGTGTCCGGCGGCAACGATGCCAGGTCGAGCGCATACACGCACTCGGCCGGATACAGCGTCTGTTGATAGGCATCAAGCTCGGCGATCAGGGTTTGCACGTCGGCTTGCTGCGGCGATTCCAGGTGAATTTGCATGGGGGAACGCACGTTGACTGAGATTGCCCCCATGGTATCACTGCGGCCGCGCCAGGCGCATGGTCAGGCCGATGGGCGACATCACAAAACCCATCAGTTCCTGCGCCTCGCCGCCGTCCGGCGTGTCGACGCCGGCGATGTCGAAGCTGCCCAGCAGCATGGCCATGGCGATCTTGATTTCCAGCAAGGCCAGGTAGCGGCCGGGGCACGTGCGCACGCCGGCGCCGAAGGGCATGGCGGCGCGCTTGTTGTTCGCCTCGCCGCCTTCGGCCAGCCAGCGCTCGGGCTGGAAGGCTTGCGGGTCGGGAAAGTGCGCATCGGACACCGTGTCGTGGCGCATCACGCACCACACGAGGGTGCCGGCCGGCACGGCGATGTCGCCGATGACCGTGTCGCGCAGCGCCTCGACGGGCAGGAAGGGCGCCACCGGCTTCAAGCGCATGGCTTCGCTGGCGCAGGCGCCCAGGTAGTCGAGGCACTCCATCTGCTCGATCGTGAAATGGGCCACGTCGGGCGCCAGGCGCCGCACTTCCTCGCGTGCCCGCGCCAGGGTGTGCGGATGGCATTGCAGCAAGTAAATCATCCAGGACACCGTGTTGGCCGTCGTGTCTTCACCGGCCAGCAGCATGGTCAGCACATTGCCGGCCACGTTGCGGTCGGTCACGCCGCTGCCTTCCAGGTCGGCGGCGGCGATCATGGCTTCGAGCAAGTTGGGCGGACGTTCGCGGCGCGCCGGGTCGCGCGCCATGCGCGTGCGCGCCTGCTGCACCAGGTCGGCCACGGCGGCGGAAAGGGCTGCCACGTCGCGATCCAGCCGGCGGTCGACGGGCAGCTTGACATAGCGCCAGTACGGGAACATGGACAGGCTGCGCCGCGCCACGGCGGGCAGGATGTCATCCATGTGGCGCTGGATTACGTCTTCACCCGATTCAAGCGTGTTGACTTCCGTGCCGAAGGCCAGGCCGGCGATGATGTCGACCGTGTAGCGTTTCAGGTCGCCGTCCAGATCGATCGCCTGGCCTTGCGTGGCGGCAAGATGCCAGCGCCGCTGCAGGCGCTGCGCCACCGTCACCAGCGCGGGGAAATAAGCCTTGATGGCGCCGGGCGCCATGCCGGCCATGACCATGCGGCGCTGATTGCGCCATTCCGTGCCCTCGGCCAGGAACAGGCCGGGGATGCCACCCATTTCCTCGGAGACGATGGAGCTGCTCAGGGGGCGGCGGAAACCGTCGGGCCGGTCGCGCAGCACGGCGGCCACGGCCTCGCTGTCGGCCACCACCAGCACCAGGGTGCGGCCAAACCAGGCGCGCATGTAGGGGCCGTAGCGCTGCACCCACTGTTCCACGTCGCGGTGGATGCGCGTGAGCTTGATCTGCAGGCTGTTGCCGACGATGGGCAGGGCGAATGGCCCCGGCAAGCGGCGGATCTGGCGCAGCGGCCGTGCAACAGGTGGGATAGCGGCGGGCGCGGCGGCGTGGTCGAGCGGGGGCATGGCGTACTCCTGGTGGATGGCGACAATGACATCACTGTAGCGCGCTTGCGCGCCCGCGTCTTGAACGAATACGACATCGCGCGCAGCCAGAAATTGCCGGTACAATCGGCACCATGCCTGCCGCCCCGACGCCCCTGACCCGCCTGATCGCGCCGCGCACCGCGCTCGCTTCCTGTGTGCGCGCCTTCCTCGTGCGCGACACCACGCGTTGCGTGCCGTTGCCGCCGGCGCAGCGCCTGAACCGTTTTCCCGCTGCGCCCATGTGCAGCATCATCTGGACCGTCGCCGGCGACGTGGAAGCGGCCGCACCGGGCCTGTCGCTGCCGGACGTGCGCATGCCGCCCGCGCTGTTCGGCGGGCCCCGTTCGTATCCGCTGGTCAGCTACAACCCCGGTCCCGTGCATTCGTTTATCGTGATGTTTTATCCAGCCGCCCTGCATGCGTTGACGGGCGTGTCGATGGATGCCTTGCTGGACCAGTTTCGCCCGCTCGACGCGCTGTTCGATGCCGCCTGGCTGGCGCTGTCCGATGCCGTGCTGGCGGCACCCGACGACGCGGCCCGCGTCAGGCTGGTGGAGGATTTTCTCGCGCCGCGCTGGCAGGCGGCGCGCAAGAGCGGCGACCATCCTGCCGGCGCCGTGCAGGACTGGGTGCGCCGCCTTGGCGTGCAGGCGGCATCGACGGGCCTGGCCAGTGGCGCGCGCAATATCGAGCGCCGCATCAAGGCCTGGGCCGGCCAGCCCATGCGCACCCTGCGCCGCATGCGCCGCGCGGAACAGTCGTTTCTCGACGCGCGCGAGGCCATGCTGCAAGGCAATGCCTCATGGAGCGATATCGCTGCCGAGGGCGGTTACGCCGACCAGGCCCACCTGTGCCGCGAGGTGCGCGCCATCACGGGCTTGAGCCCCACGGAGCTGGCGCGCGCCAGCCGCGAGGATGAAAGTTACTGGGTCTACCGAATTTGGACGTAAGTCGGATTAGGTCCGAAGGACCGTCATCCGACAACGTCGTTGGCGAGGCCGGTGGTGGTGTCGGATTACGCGGCGTTGCCGCTAATCCGACCTACCGTTCGCTGTACACTTTTCCCTTGGATAGCGTGACTTCATGGTGGCCCGCGCCGGGGGCCAGCATGGGGAAGCAGTTTTCTGCGCCGTGCACGCGCACGTCGAGGAAGTAGGGGCCTTCGGATGTCAGGCAGGCGGCCAGCGCTGCGTCGAGTTCCTCGCGCCGGCTCACCGTGTGCGCTTGCCAGCCGAACGCCCGCGCCAGGGCGACGAAATCGGGCAGCGCTTCCGTGTAGCTGTGGCTGTAGCGCTCGCCGTGGTGCAGTTCCTGCCACTGGCGCACCATGCCCATGGCGCCATTGTTCGACAATACCACTTTGACGGGCAGGCGGTGCTGCACGGCCGTGGCCAGTTCCTGGATATTCATCAATATCGAGGCGTCGCCGCTGACGCACACCACGCATTTCTCGGGATGGGCGATCTGCGCGCCGATGGCGGCTGGCAGTCCATAGCCCATGGTGCCGGCGCCGCCCGAGGTCAGCCAGCGGCGCGGCTGCTCGAAGCGCACATGCTGCGCCGCCCACATCTGGTGCTGGCCCACGTCGGTGGACACGATGGCGTCCTGTCCGTCCAAGGCTGCCTGCAGCCGCTGCATCAGCGCCTGCGGCGCGATCACCTCCGGCGTGTCGTCGAATGCCAGGCAGTCCTGCGCGCGCCAGCCATCGATGCGCTGCCACCACGGCTGGCGGTCCGCCAGCAAGCGTCCGCGCAGCTGCGCCAGCAGGGCGGCGAGCACGGGCGCGCAATCACCGCGCAAAGCCACGTCGGCGCGCACCACCTTGCCGATGGAGGCCGGGTCGATATCGATGTGGATGATCTTTGCGCCAGGACAAAAGGCATCCAGCCGGCCCGTGACCCGGTCGTCGAAGCGGGCGCCGACGCAGACGATCAGGTCCGCGTGGTGCATGGCCAGGTTCGCTTCCAGGGTGCCGTGCATGCCCAGCATGCCGAGGAAGGCCGGATGCGAGGCGGGAAAGGCGCCCAGGCCCAGCAGGGTCAAGGTACACGGCGCGGCTGCCAGCTTCACCAATTGCTGAAAGGTCGCGCAGGCATCCAGGCCGGAATTGATGAGTCCGCCGCCGCCATAGAATACGGGCTGGCGCGCGCTGGCGATCAGGCTGGCGGCCCGTTCCAGGTCAGGGCTGTCGGGCAGGGGCGCGGCCGCTGCTGCTGCTGCTGCTGCTGCTGCGGGCAGCAGCGGCGTGCTTGCCGCGACCTGCGCCAGCTGCATATCCTTGGGAAAATCGATCAGCACGGGGCCGGGCCGGCCTTGCGTGGCCTGCGCGTAAGCTTCCTGCACCACGGCCGCCGTCTCGTCGGCCGTGCGGATTTGCCGGTTCCACTTGGTGACGGGGCGCGAGATGCCCAGCGCATCGCATTCCTGGAAGGCGTTCGTGCCGATGCTGGTGCTGGCCACCTGGCCGCTGATGCAGATGAGGGGAATCGAATCGCACAGGGCGTCGAGCAAGCCCGTGGTGGTGTTGCTCATGCCGGGGCCGGACGTGACGAAGACGACGCCGGGCCGGCCCGTGCTGCGCGCGTAACCCTCGGCCGCGTGCACGGCTGCCTGTTCGTGGCGCACCAGCACGTGGCGCAAGCGGGGCTGGGCGTGCAGCGCGTCGTACAGGGGCAGCACGGCGCCGCCCGGGTAGCCGAAGACGGTGTCGACGCCCAGGGCCAGCAGGGCGTCGATAAGGGTGCTGGCACCGTTGCGCGGCGCAAGATCGTGGGCGGGAGCGAGGAGGGGAGCGGGATCGGGTTTCATGGCTCTATTTTCTGCTTGCCCTGGCAGAAAAGGCTGCTGGTTTTCTCGTATAGAATGCGATATTCAGTAAAATTTGCTGTGAAATAAGGATATGACAGAATGAAGCTGGATAAATTCGACCTCGCCATCCTGACGGCCTTGCAGCAGGATGCCCGCATCAGCCTGCACGAGCTGAGCGCCAAGGTGGGCCTGACCTCGTCGCCGTGCTGGGCGCGCATCAAGCGCATGGAAGACGATGGCGTCATCGAAGGCTACACGGTGAATGTCAACGCGGCCAAGGTGGGGCTGGCCGACACCGTCATCGTGCAAGTCACCCTGGACGACCATTCCGACCAGGCCCTGTTCGAATTCGGCCACGCGCTGGCCATGATCCCGGAAGTGCTGGAAGCGTTTCTCGTCTCCGGCGACTACGATTACTACCTGCGCATCGCCGTCAGCGACACGCGCGACTACGAGCGCCTGCTGCGCGAGCGCCTGTATAAGATTCCCGGCATCCGCCACAGCAAATCGAGCTTTGTCTTGCGCCAGCTCAAACAGAGTTACTTGCCGCTGCAGCGCTGACTTTGCTACCCCTTCCCCGCACGGCGGGAGTTTTTCCCTAGTTCATCCCAGGTGGCTGTCCGATACTGGCCAGTAATAAAAACCACTATAAATCGGGGATACGCATGAGACTGACTCTATTCGCCGCCGCTGCCATGGCACTGTGCCAGGCGCAGGCTGCCGAGCCGGCTGTCGCCAGCCTGGCCGCGAACTTGGCCGCAGCGGGCGATTTGCCCACCGTCATCATCACGGGCAGCATGCCCTTGCCCAGCGTGGAGCAGCCGCGCGACACGTTCGCCGCGCCCGTGCAGACGGCCAGCGCGCAGCAGATCGCCCGCAGCGGCGCGCTCGATCTCTCCGCCTTTCTGCGCCGCAACCTGGGTAGCGTGGTCGTAAACGAGGTGCAGAACAACCCCTTCCAGCCCGACGTCAGCTACCGTGGCTACACGGCTTCGCCCCTGCTGGGCACGCCGCAAGGACTGTCCGTGTATCTCGATGGCATGCGGTTGAACCAGCCGTTTGGCGACGTCGTCAGCTGGGACCTGATCCCGCGCATGGCCATAGCCTCGCTGACCCTGATGCCCGGCTCGAATCCGCTGTTTGGCTTGAACACCCTGGGCGGCGCGCTGGCCCTGCAAACGAAGGATGGCAGGAGCAGTCCCGGCACCGCCATCGAGGCGCGCCTGGGTTCGCACCAGCGACGCGCCGTCGAAGTTGAGCATGGCGGCAGCAATGCGCAGGGCTGGCACTGGTATGTGACGGGCAACCGCTTCAAGGAGGATGGCTGGCGCGACGAGTCACCGTCCGACGTGCGTCAGGAGTTTGGCAAGCTGGGCTGGAGCGATGCGCGCACGGACATAGCCGCTAGCATGGCCCACGCGGACAACGCGCTGACGGGCAATGGCTTGCAGGAACAGCGCCTGCTGGCGCGCGATTACCGCAGCGTCTACACCAAGCCGGACTTGACGCAAAACAAGTCGACCCTGCTGAACCTGACGGCCAAGCACCAGGCCGGCGCGGCCTTGCTCTTGTCCGGCAATGTGTACTACCGCAAGATTGACACGCACACGTTTAACGGCGACCTGAACGACGAGTCGCTCGACCAGGCCGTCTACCAGCCCGGCGCGGCCGAGCGGGCGGCGTTGGCGGCGGCCGGCTACTCGGGCTTTCCCGCCAGCGGGGCAAATGCGTCGAATACGCCGTTTCCGAAGTGGCGCTGTATCGGCAACGTGCTGCTGAGCGATGAGCCGGCCGAAAAGTGCAACGGCATGATCAACCGCAGCCATACTGAGCAGGAAAACTATGGTTTTTCGGGCCAGTTCACCGTGCTGGCCGACGTGGCGGGCGCGCGCCATGCCGTCACGGCCGGCGCGGCCTTCGATGCCAGCCACGCCACCTTCCGCCAGACCAGCCAGTTCGGCTACCTGAACGCCGACCGCAGCATCACGCCCGTCGCATTCTTTGCCGACGGCACGCAGATCGACGACGATGGCACGCCGGTCGACAACCGGGTCGACTTGAGCGGGCGCATGCGCACCTGGAGCGTATATGCGAGCGACAGTATTGCGCTCAATCAAGCATTGACCTTGACCCTCTCCGGCCGCTACAACCGCAGCACGGTGCGCAACCGCGACGCCATCACGCCCGGTGGCGGCAGCGGTTCGCTCGACGGCGACCACCGTTTCAGCCGCTTCAATCCCGCCATCGGCCTGGCCTATGCCCCGGCTGCGGGCATGAGCGCCTATCTCGGCTACAACGAAGGCAGCCGCACGCCGACGGCCATCGAACTCGGCTGCGCCGACCCGGAAAACCCCTGCCGCCTGCCCAACGCCATGGCCGGCGACCCGCCCTTGAAACAGGTGGTGACGAAGACGTGGGAAACGGGCATGCGTGGCAAGTTCGCCAACGTGGCCAGCTGGAGCGCAGGCGTGTTCCGCGCGGAAAACCACGACGATATCCTGTTCGTGGCCGACAACCAGGCCGGTTTTGGTTATTTCAAGAATTTCGGCAAGACGCGCCACCAGGGCGTGGAGCTGGCGGCGGACGGCAAGGCGGGCGCGCTGGACTTCGGCGTCAACTACACGTGGCTGCAGGCGACGTATCAAAGCCGGGAAACCGTCAATGGCAGCGCCAACAGCAGCAGCGATGCGGACGCGCCCGGCCTGGAAGGCAATATCGTCATTACGCCGGGCAACCGTATTCCGCTGACGCCCAGCCATATCTTCAAGGCGCACCTGGACTATCAGGGCGGACGCGACTGGACGGTGGGCCTGGCCATGACGGCCGTGTCGAGCGCGTATGCGCGCGGCAATGAAAACAACCAGCACCAGGCGGGCGGGGCGTCGTACCTGGGCGCGGGCAAGAGCGGCGGCTACGCGGTCTTTGAACTGAATGGCAAAGTCCAGCTGACGCCGCAGCTGAGCGTATTTGCCCAGGTGAATAATCTGTTCGACCGCAAATATGCGACGGCGGCCCAGCTGGGCGCGACGGGTTTTGATGCCAACGGCAATTTCATTGCCCGGCCGCTGCCCGCCGTGAACGGCGCGTATCCGATGGTCAATGCGACGTTTTATGCGGCCGGCGCGCCGCGCAGCGTGAATGCGGGCTTGCGCTATGTATTTAATTAGGTTTTCTTGACACTCAAGATGCTTGACAAAACCGTCGCGAGCGGATGGGATTTGTGGCTAAGAAGCGCAACCGTACTCTAGTACGGTGAGCATCGCAGGCCGCAAAGCGCGCCGCGCAGTAGGTTTGGTCAGGCATTCGGCTGAACGTGTTCGATGACGCCATTGCGCAAGGCCAGGTGCACCAAAGCGGCGGGGCCGGGCACGTCGAGCTTTTCCTTGATGCAGGTCTGGTGGTTGGCCACTGTCTTGCTGCTCACGTGCAGCAGGCGTGCGCAGTCGGCGGCGCTGCGGCCCTCCGCCAGCAGGCGGAAGATTTCGAATTCGCGCTGGCTCAGGCTGCTCAAGCGCTGCGCTTCCATGCGGGCCGTGCCTTGCAGCACGCCCGGTGCGCTGTGCGGGTCCAGGTAGCGCCGGCCCGCGTGGGCGGCGCGCACGGCATCGACCAGGTGTTCCGGGTCGGCTTGCTTGCTGATGAAGCCACAGGCGCCGCCGTCGAGGGCGCGCGCGATCAGCTGCGGCGTGTCGTGCATGCTGAAGACCAACACGCGGGCGCTGGCGTCGCGGGCGAGCAGCTTGCGCAGCAATTCCAGGCCACCGATGCCGGGCATGGACAAATCCGTCACGCAGACGTCGGGCGCGTGTTGCAGATGCAAGGCATACGCCGTCTCGCCATTGCCCGCCTCGGCCACGACGGCGATGTCGCCGCCCTGTTCCAGCAGGCGGCGGTAGCCCGTGCGCACCACCGGGTGGTCATCCACCAGCATCACGCGGATCGGCTGCATATTGCCACTCATTACGCTCATGGCGTTCATGGCGCGCACCGTGCCGCCAGGGCCACTTCGATGCGCAAGCCCTTGCCCAGCGCGCTGATCCAGCGGATATGGCCGCGCAAGCCGGCCACGCGCTCGCGCATGCCCAGCATGCCGAAACCATCTGCTGGCGTTTTGTCCGGGCGCAAACCCTGGCCATTGTCTTCGATGGCCAGGTGCAGCAAGCCGTGCGCATCGGCGCGCAATTCCACCGTGGCCCGGTTGGCGCCCGCGTGGCGCGCCACGTTCGTCAAGCTTTCCTGCACCAGGCGATAGATGGCGGTGGCGGTGCTGTCGTCGAGGTCGGCGGGAATGGCGTGCGGCGCGAAATGGCAAACGATGCCGTGCTGCTGGGCCCAACTGTCGCATAGCGCCTGCAGGGCCGCTTCCAGGCCCAGGCTGTCGAGCACGGGCGGACGCAGCCGGCGCAGCATGCTGCGCACCATCGCGTGCAGCGCTTCCGACGAGCGGGCGATGCTGGCGGCGCACGCCTGCACGTTCGCCTGGTCGCCATCGCGCGCGCGCAGGATATAGCTGGCGGCGGCGCGGATGGCCGTGCAGTCTTGCCCCACTTCATCGTGCAGCTCGCGCGCCAGCGCGCAGCGCTCCTCTTCCTGGGCGCGCAGCAGGCGCTGCGTGAGGGCGCGGTTTTGCGCCAGCAGCAGCGCCACCTGGCGTCCGCGCCGCACGGCATAGCCGGCCAGCGCCAGTACCAGCAGCAGCAGGCTCAGGGCCAGTTCATCGAGTTGCCAGTGTTCCTGGCGCCAGAGCGCGTGCGTCAGCCGTTCCGCCATATCCAGCCTGGCGGCCAGCAGGAAAAAAGCCAGCGCCAGCGCGCAGCACAGCAGGATGGTCCGGCGCGGCCGGGTGTGCGCGCTTGCCTGGGCGCCAGGTTGATGGTGTTGCATGATGCTGCTCCCTGAGCACGGTCGATGTCCTTGTTGTGCAAGCTTCATGCCATAGGCGCAGGGGGCACAGGGCGCGTCATGCGGGGCGGTGTGGGTGGATAACTGTTCCAGGATGGAACAGGTGTACCGCGATGTGACGGGCGATGACAAGGCGGCAGGCGCGGTTTTCGAGCTTATCTGAAGTCGGACCGGCGTGCTGGCGCACACGTCTGTAGTGTGATGCATTGTTGTCCAAATGTAACGTTGAGATTCCTCAAAGTTTCATAGATAAAACAAAACAAAGTTTCGTGGAGTTAGATAAAAAATAAATAAATGATATTAAAAATATGATATTTGTTTTATGCGATTTGCTATATTTGTTGACACTTTTGTGAAAAAGCTGAAAGCGGGCGTCAGACCTGCCGACCTATCTATCCACAACAATCAAGGGAATAGAATGAATCGTTCATCACATGCGCGGGTATCGCCCGCCACCGCCACTCCATCCGCTACCCGCGGTCGCACCACCATCCTGGCCACGCTGGCCACCTTGTCCGTGCTGGCCTCGGCCCCGGCCCTGGCCGGTGTCCTGAGCTTCGACAACTTGCGCCCCGATGTGTATGAAAGCGGCCAGACACTCAATACGTCGAGCTATAACCTGCTGTTCCTGGCCGACCCGACCACGGCTGCCGGCGGCGGCGTCAGCGGCGTTGGCGCCATCCTCGATGGCCGCGTGGGTTCCTCGTGCGATATCGCTGCCTGCCCGCAGGGCGCCAGCGGCAATTATCTGGCCATCCTCAATGATGGCGGCGTGAATTTCGCGCGTGCCGACCGCCAGGCGTTCAGCCTGGCCGGTTTCGACTATTCCTTCATCGCCCCCGTCTCCGGCTTGCCCAACATGCAGTGGGGCGAACTGCAGCTGAGCGGCACCCTCAGCAACGGCCAGGTGGTCAGCACCTCGCTGGCGTTTCCCGGCCAGGGCAGCGATGGCAATTACCATTTCCAGAGCGCTTCCCTGCTGGGCGGCTTCAGCAACTATGCGTTTACGGGCCTGACCTTCAACGCCTGCATTTTCAATGACACTGGCGCCTGCAGCAATTCCCTCGATTTCCCCGCCTTTAACCAGGGCCAGTTTGCGCTCGACAATATCAACATCAGCGCCGTGCCGGAACCGTCGACCTATATGCTGATGCTGGCCGGCCTGGGCGCCATCGGCATGCTGTCGCGCCGCCGCAGCGGCAAGTTCGCAGCTTCCACCGTGCAAGGAGCGTGAGATGAAATTACGTCCCGTTTCACTCGCTATCCTCCTGCTGGCCGCCAGCCTGGCGCAAGCGGCACAGGCGCAGGAACGCCGCTCTTACATCGTGCAGCTGGTCGACAAGCCGGCCGCCACCTACACGGGCCAGGTCGACGGTCTGGCGGCCACCAAGCCGGCCCCGGGCGCGCGCATCAACGTGGGCGCCGCCGATGTGCAGGCTTACCTGAGCTACCTCGACACCAAGCAGGCCGCCGTGGCCGGCACCGTCAGCGCGGCGGAAATCACGCACCAGTACAGCGTCGTCTTTAACGGCTTTTCCGCCTTGCTGACGGACGATGAAGTGCGGGCCCTGAAGAAAAACAGCGGCGTGGCCAGCATCAGCGCCGATTCCATCCTGCAGCTCGACACCAGCTACACGCCCAGCTTCCTGGGCCTGGACAAGCCGGGCGGCATCTGGGAGCAGCTGGGCGGCAAGGCGCACGCCGGTGAAGACATCATCATCGGCATCGTCGACAGCGGCATCTGGCCGGAGAATACGGCCTTTGCCGACCGCCTCGACGAGAACGGCGTGCCCAGCCACAGCGGCAACAACGTCGTGTACGGCGCGCCACCGGCCAGCTGGCAAGGCGCTTGCCAGACGGGTGAGGGATTTTCCGCCGAGAATTGCAACAACAAGCTGATCGGTGCGCGCTACTACCGCGCCGCCACCTCGGCGCTGCACTGGACGGAATTCTTGTCGCCGCGCGATTCCGTCGCCGGCCTGACGGGACACGGCGGCCATGGCACGCATACGGCCTCCACGGCCGGCGGCAACAATGGCGCCATCGCCACCTCGAACGGCGTATCGCTGGGCAAGGCCTCGGGCATGGCGCCACGCGCCCGCATCGCCGCTTATAAAGTGTGCTGGACGGCTGCCTCGACGGGCCGTAACGGTTGCGCCACGGCCGACAGCGTGGCCGCCATCGACCAGGCGGTCAAGGATGGCGTGAACGTCATCAACTTCTCCATCGGCCCGAACGCGGGCGGCGGCGCCTTCGACGAGCCGACGGAAGTCGCCTTCCTCGGCGCGGCGGCGGCGGGCGTGTTTGTCGCCACGTCGGGCGGCAATTCCGGCCCGGCCACGCCCGCACCCGACGTGCCGGCGCCCGTGTCGCACATCAGCCCGTGGCTGGCAACGGTAGCCAATTCCACCCACAACCGCTTGTACGCGGGCAATGTCATCCTCAGCAACGGCAGCAAGCTGGAAGGCGCATCGAGCAATGCGAAGACGCCGGCGCTGCCGCTGATCCGCTCGCGCGACGCGGGCCTGGCCGGCGTGCTGCCGACGGACGTCAATTTGCTGCGCTGCTTCGGCGCTGCCGATGTCACCTCGGCTTATCTGGATCCGGCGAAAGTGGCGGGCAAGGTACTCGTGTGCGACCGTGGCGGCAACGTGCTGGTCAACAAGAGCGCGAATGCGAAGACGGCCGGCGCGGCGGGCGTGGTCATCGCCAACGTGGCAGGCGGCGCCAACACCGTCATCAACCAGGCGCACGCGCTGTCGACCGTGCACCTGGCGCAGGCGCAGGGCGACGCGCTGAAGGCTTTCATGGCGTCCAATCCGGACGGCACGGCCGCATTGGGCGAAATCCATACCATCGCCGACACCACGGTGCAGGCGCCGATTGTCAGCGACCGTTCCTCGCGCGGGCCGAACGTGGCCAACGCGAACATCCTGAAACCGGACCTGTCGGCGCCCGGCACCAACGTGCTGGCCGGCGTGACGGCCGACCTGACGCAGGCGCAGCGCGATGCCGTGGCGGCAGGCGGCGTGGCGCCAGCGGCCGAGTGGGATTTCTATTCCGGCACCTCGATGGCCAGCCCGCACGTGGCCGGCGTGGCGGCACTGCTCAAGCAGCAGCACCCGGACTGGTCGCCCGCGGCCATCAAGTCGGCATTGATGACGACGGCCTTCAGCACCTATTCGGATGGCTTGAACGGTTCCGTATCGTGGGATGCCACGGCGAAGAACTCGGGCCAGCTGCCATGGGGCCAGGGCGCCGGCCATATCGCGCCGAACAGCGCGGCCGATCCCGGCCTCGTGTACGACATGTCGGAAATCGACTATGCGCGCTTCCTGTGCGGCCTGAACCTGAAGGTCTACAGCGCCGCCACCTGCCAGGCCATCGGCACCATCCCGGCCTATAACCTGAACCTGGCGTCGCTGACGGCGGCCAATGTGCTGGGCACGCAAACGCTGACGCGCACGGTAACCAACGTGGGCGCCAGCAGCGCCGTCTACAACGTCTCGGCCAGCCTGCCCGGCTATACGGTGGCGGTGATGCCAACGAGCCTGAGTCTGGCACCGGGCGCCAAGGGCCAGTACCAGGTCAAGCTGACGCGCACCACGGCGCCGGCCAATACCTGGACCTACGGCGCCCTGAGCTGGACGGATGGCACGCATACGGTGCGCAGCCCGCTGACGGCGCGCGGCACCTCGCTGGCCGCCATTCCGCTGGTCAGCAGCGAAGCGGCCACGGGCAGCAAGGTGCTGACCCTGGGCACGGGCTTCACGGGCGCGCTGGTAGGCGTCAAGTCGGGTCTCGTGGAAGCCGTGCGCCAGGCGCGCACGATTGGTCAGGCAGCGACGGGCGCTGCCGCATCGGCTGCCTGCAAGGCCGGTGGCGCGACGGGCGTGAACGTGCACAACGTGGTGATCCCGGCCGGCACCCTGGCGGCGCGCTTTGCCACCTACGATGCGGAAACGACGGGCGGCGCGAATACCGACATGGACATGGAGGTCTACAACGCCGCCAATGTGCTGGTCGGCAGCAGCGGCAATGAAAGTTCCAATGAGCAAGTGGAACTGCGTCTGCCTGCCGCTGGCACCTACAAGGTGTGCGTGATCGGTTATGCGCCGCAAAACGGCCAGGCCGACTACACCTTGTCGTCGTGGGTGCTGGCGCCGGGCTTGAACAATGGCAGCTTCAAGGCGCTCATGCCGGGCACGGCCTACACGGGTGGCACCGCGACTGTCTCGCTGAGCTGGTCCAACCTGGCCGAAGGCAAGCGTCACCTGGGTGCCGTCGGCTACCAGGTGGGCGGCGTGCTGCAGGGCGTGACGGTGGTCGAGGTCAATACCAATGATCCCGTGCCGCTGTTCCAGAACGCGCGCGGCGCCAGGCCGGTGCTGGCTGACTAAACCGTTCATTGTGTGAACGCAAGGCGTGCCTCCGGGCACGCCTTTTTTTTATTTATTCACCCCCGTTCGGGAGGAATAGCACTTGCATGGCGGTAACGCCCCCGGTATCTTGTCGCATAGCCATGGCTTTGTGCCCTGGCATTCTTGGGGAGTCGCGCGTGACCAGTTTCCGCACCAATACCGACCGCCTGCTGGAAGTGCGCCTGCAGGATGAAAAAGTGCTGGCGATTGCCGGCGCCATGGTCGCCTATACGGGCGCCATCAAATTTGAAAAGTCCCTGCTCGGTGGCGAGGGCATCTTCGGCGCGCTCAAGCGCAAGGTGACGAACGAAGGCATGCAAGTGATGCAGGCTTCAGGCAGCGGCACGGTGTTTTTCGCGCAGAATGCGGCCGAGATCACCGTCATGGCGCTGGCCGGCGAAAAGCTGACCATCGAAAGCAGCAGCCTGCTGGCCTACGATACGAGCCTGAAGACGGGCACCAGCTTTGCGGGCCTGCGCGGCGCCAGCTCGGGCCAGGGCCTGTTTTCCACTACCGTCGAAGGCAATGGCAACCTGGCCGTCATTTCGCGCGGCAACCTGATCATGCTGGAAGTGACGCCGGCGCATCCGCTGCGCGTGGACCCGGACGCCTTCGTCGGCTTCAAGGGCGATATCCGCCAGGAATTCGTTTTTGATGTCAACTGGCGCACCATGATCGGCCAGAGCTCGGGCGAATCGTACCAGCACAAATTCACAGGCCAGGGCGTGGTGTTCATCCAGCCCGCCGAACGTTAAGTCAGCGAGGATCCGCGATGCCTGTCTATCAGCAAATCAATGAAAAGATGCTTGAGGTCAAACTCGGCAATGAAGAAGTATTCGCGCGCAAGGGCGCCATGGTGTCGTACCAGGGCGACGTGGCGTTCAGCCGCTCCTTCCTGGCCGGCCAGGGCGTGCAAAGCCTGGCCATGCGCGCCGTCACGAACGAAGGCTACGCCATGATGTCGGCGCGTGGCACGGGCAGCGTGTTTTATGCGCAGGGCGGCCTGTTCGTCAGCATCGTCCCCGTGCGCGGCGAAACGTTCTATGTGGAAAGCGATTCCCTGCTGGCCTTCGATGCGCGCCTGACGGCTGGCACCATGTTCCTCGGCAACCAGGGCGGCGTGCAGGGCGTGGTGCGCGGCATGGCCTCGGGCCAGGGTCTGTTTACCACCACCTTGCAAGGCACGGGCGAAGTGGCAATTTTGTCTGACGGCAATGCCATCGGCTTGCCCGTCACGCCGGACGTGCCCGTGTTTGTCGATCCGCAAGCGTATATCGGCCACACGGGGCAGCTGAGCTCGACCATCGTCACGGACCTGAACTGGAAAACCTTTGTCGGCCAGGCCTCCGGCGAATCGTACCAGGTGAAGTTTACGGGCCAGGGCACGGTCTACATCCAAGCGAGCGAAAGGTAAGCCATGACGATTTACACTCCCGATACCTTGCCGAAGAACGATAACCTGAACCGTTTTTCGTATGTCATCGACGTCAAGGAACAGATCTTCGTTCGCAAGGGCAAGATGATCGCCTTCTATGGCGAGCTGCGCTTTGAAGCCATGGGTAGCAGCGTGCTCGACTTGATCGTGCGCAATGCCTTCAATGCGCCGAAATACATCCACCACTTTGTCGTGGCGCAAGGGCAAGGCCAATTGATCTTGGGCGACAACGGCAACGACCTGGCGTGCTACGACCTGGACAACGCCAACATGACCATCCGCGCGAAAAACCTGCTGGGTTTTACGAAGGACGTGATTTGCCAGGAATCGACCTTGCCCGGCTACCTGACGATGATAGGCACGGGCAAGGTCATCGCCTCGTCGAACGGCCCCGTGCATTTCCTGGAATTGCCATGCCGCGTCGACGAGCAGGCCGTGCTGGGCTGGGCCGATTGCCCCAGCCCTTCGTATCACTACGATTACGCCCACGTGCAGGGCTGGGCCTCGGCCGCCGGCGCGCTGACGGGTTTCAGTTTATCTGGCGAGGAAAAGCAGATCGACTTCACGGGCGCCGGCACGGTGCTGGTGCAGTCGTCCGAGCTCGATGTGACGGGCAGTTCCACCCTGATGCAGCTGCTGGCGCAATTGCCGCTGCTGGGCAAGGAAGACCTGGGTAGCTTGAGTCTGTCCGTGCAGCAGCAGATGAAGCAAGAGCGTTAAACTACTTTACGGCCGCGCCCAGCTGGGCGGCCGTTTCTCCAGGAAGGCGCTCACGCCTTCGTCCGCATCCTCTTCCATCATGTTACGCGCCATCACGTCGCCCGCATAAGCATAGGCATCGTCCAGCGGCAGCTGGCGCTGCCGGTAGAACATGGCTTTGCCGTAGCGGATGGCCGTCGGGCTTTTCGCCATGATCTGCTGCGCCAGGCGCGCCACGGCCTCGTCGAGCGCCGCGTCGGCCACCGTTTCGTTGATCAAGCCCCAGTCGGCGGCCGTGTCGGCATCGATGAAGCGGCCCGTCACCAGCATGTCGAAGGCCCGCTTGGGCGACACATTGCGCGACAGGGCCACGGAGGGCGTGGCGCAGAACAGGCCCACGTTGATGCCGGACACGGCAAAGCGCGCGGAGGCGCCCGCCACGGCCAGGTCGCAGCTGGCCACCAGCTGGCAACCGGCTGCCGTGGCGATGCCATGCACGCGGGCAATCACGGGCACGGGCAAGGCCTGGATGGCTTGCATCACGCGCGAGCATTGCGCGAACAGGGTTTGATAATACGCAAGCTGGCGCGTGGCTTGCATCTGGCGCAAATCGTGGCCCGCGCAAAAAGCCTTGCCTTCGGCGGCCAGCACCACGCAGCGCACCTGCGGTTCTTGCGCGATGGCATCGAAGGCCTCTTGCAGCGCCGCCAGCATGGCTACCGACAGGGCATTGAATTGCAGCGGACGGTTCAGGCGCAGGGTGACGAGGCCACCCTCATCCTCGCGCAGCACCAGCGGTGCTTCGGTATCTTGGGTCTCGGGTGTTGCGCTCATGCGGTCTCCAGTGGCCTGATGGCCTTGTTGTTTTAGGAAGTCTTATTTGGCGGCGTTCACGCTGCCGATGCCGGCGACCGACTTGTGCACGATCTTCGGCTTGCCGTAATACGTCAGTTCGCCCATGCCGCGCACCACGGCATTCAGTTCGCCCGAGGAATACACCTTGACGGAGCCGATGCCTTCGAAATTGACGTCGACATTTTTCGCCAGCAAGGCTTTCGTATCGACTTCGCCCACGCCTTGCGCCTTCAGGCGCAGCCAGTCGACCTGGCCATCGGCAGCCAGGCGGCCCGCGCCCTTGTAGCTGATGTCGACCCGTGGGCCATTGAGCTTGGTCAATATCTTCTCGCCCGCGCCTTCCGCGATCAGCTTGCGCAAGGTGGGCATGGTGATGATGATGCGCGGGTCGCCCTCCGTTTTCTTGATCTCTTTATCCTTCATGGAAATTTTCAGCTCGCCATCGACCACTTCCGTGATGACGCCGCTGAGGAATTTCTGGTCGCCGCGCAGCAGCAGGCTTTGCTCCTTGCCCGATTCCACCTCGATGCTGATGGGGCCGCGGATGTCGATGGCGTTGAAGGCGCCGACCGTGCGGCTTTGCTCGTCGGCATGCGCGAGGGTGGAGAGGCAGGCGAGAGACAGGGCTGACAACAGGAACAGAGGGCGCATGGCGGTTTCCTTGAGTAGTTGATCAGTGTATTCTATTGTGCAACATCTCCATAGGCGAGAAATTTGCGACGAACTGCACAAATCACGGCGCGGATGACCGCTGCCATCGGGCAGCCGCGCGCCCGGCAAGGCGCCGTTGGGCTATGCTATGGCATACCGCGTCCTGGAGACTGCATGAAAAATTACCACAAAGAAGATTATCCCGTCGCCGATATCCGGCGCTTCCTCGAACCGGGGCCGGTGGTGCTCGTCAGTTCAACGTGGGAAGGGGAAAGCGACGTCATGACCATGGCCTGGCACATGTTGATGGAGTTGTCGCCATCCTTGCTGGGCTGCTTTATTTCCGACGCGAACCACAGCTATGAAATGATCAAGCGCAGCATGGAATGCGTGATCAACCTGCCCACGGCCGACATGGTCGACCAGGTGGTGGCCATCGGCAATTGCAGCGGCGAAGACACGGACAAGTTCACGGCCTTCGGCCTGACGCCGCAGCGGGCCGAGCTGGTGGGCGCGCCCCTGATCGCCGAGTGCTACGCCAACTTCGAATGCAAGCTGGCCCAGGTGTCGGGCAATCCGAAAGGCGGCTTCTTCATCTTCGAATGCGTGAAAGCCCACGTGGCCACCTCGCCCAAGCTGCCCGAAACCCTGCACTACCGGGGGAATGGCGAGTTCATGGTGTCGGGCCGTACCATCAGCCGCAAGAGCTTGATGAAACCTGAAATGTCGTAGGTCGGATTAGGTTCGAAGAACCGTAATCCGACAACATCGTTGGCCGATGATTAAATCACCCCCTGCGCCAGCATCGCATCGGCCACTTTGACAAAACCGGCGATATTGGCGCCATCCACGTAGCTGACGGTGCCATCGGCGCGCGTGCCGTATTGCTTGCATGCGGCGTGGATGCCTTGCATGATCTGCAGCAAACGCGCATCGACTTCTTCGCGCGGCCAGGAAATTCGGGCCGCATTCTGGCTCATTTCCAGGCCGGAAGTCGCCACGCCGCCCGCATTGCTGGCCTTGCCCGGCGCATACAGCACGCCGGCCGCCTCGAAGGCCTTGGCTGCCTCGATGGTGGTGGGCATGTTGGCCCCTTCGGCCACGCATTGCACGCCATTGGCGATCAAGGTGCGCGCATCGTCGATGTTCAATTCATTTTGCGTGGCGCAGGGCAGGGCGATGTCGACCGGCACATGCCATGGCGACACGCCCGCTTCGAAGCGCACGCCCGTGCGTTCGGCGTAGTCGCTGACCCTGCCGTACAGATGGTTCTTGACCTCCATCAAGATGGCCAGCTTTTCCGGCGTAAAGCCATCCTCGTCGATGACGGTGCCGCTGGAATCGGAGACGGTGATGACTTTCGCGCCCATGGCCATGGCTTTTTCCACCGCGTATTGCGCCACGTTGCCCGAGCCGGAAACGGAGACGCGCATGCCTTCGAACGAGCGGCCCCGCGTTTTCAGCATTTCCTCGGCAAAATACACGGTGCCGTAGCCCGTCGCTTCCGGACGCATCAGCGAGCCGCCGAAGCTGGCGCCCTTGCCGGTAAACACGCAGTCGGCGCGGTTGCTGAGTTTTTTCATCATGCCGGCCATATAGCCCACTTCGCGGCCGCCCACACCGATGTCGCCGGCCGGCACGTCCGTGTCCGAACCCACGTGGCGGAACAGTTCGCCGACAAACGCCTGGCAGAAGCGCATCACTTCGCCCGGGCTCTTGCCCTTCGGATCGAAATCGGCGCCGCCCTTGCCGCCGCCCATCGGTAACGTGGTCAGGGCATTCTTGAACGTTTGTTCGAAGGCGAGGAATTTCAGCACGGACAAGGTGACGGAAGGGTGGAAGCGGATGCCGCCCTTGTACGGTCCGATGGCCATGCTGTGCTGGATGCGATAGCCGCGATTGACTTGGACTTGCCCATGGTCATCGACCCACGACACGCGGAACATCACCACGCGCTCCGGCTCGATCAAGCGTTCCAGCAAGCCTTGTTCCGCGTATTTCGGGTGCTGTTCCAGGAATGGCCACAAGCTCTCCATGACTTCGGTGACGGCTTGCAGAAACTCGGGTTGACCTGGATTGCGTGCGGCGACATGCTGGACATACTCGTGAGCAGATGCGTATTTCATCAGAATTCCATGGAGGTAATCGGTTATTTGGGCAACTATCATCGCAGATTTCGCACAAAAATGGTGCGGAAATTTGGTTTTGAGGGGTTTCTGCTACATGGTGGGGATTTTTGAGGACTCTGCCGCCGATGCGCGTGGTAAACGACAACGCCAGCCCGAAGGCTGGCGTTGTCGTTGCGGCTCGCCTGGTCAAACCAGGACAGGCATCACCCCGCCATGCTGCGCAGAATCAACCCCGTGATGTAGGCGCCATAGGTGCCCAGCGCATAGCCGAGCACGGCCAGCAGCACGCCGACGGGTGCCAGGGCCGGGTGGAAGGCGCTGGCGATGACGGGGGCCGAGGCGGCGCCGCCGATGTTCGCTTGCGAGCCCACGGCCATGAAGAACAGGGGCGCGCGTATCAGCTTGGCGACGAGCAGCATCAGGCCGCCATGCACGGCGATCCAGATCAGGCCGAGCAGGAACAGGAAAGGCTTGTCGAGCAGGGCACCGAGGTCCATGTGCATGCCGATGGTGGCCACCAGCACGTACAGCATGGCCGAGCCGATGGTCGAGGCGCCCGCGCCTTCCAGGCTGCGCGCGCGGGTAAAGCTGAGCAGCAAGCCGAAGGTGGTGGCGAGTACGACGATCCAGAAGAAATTCGATGTCAGGCTGTAATCCTGCAAGCGCCATGCGGCCGGCAGGGTGTTGATCCAGCTGATGATGGGGCCGGCCAGGAAGTGCGACAGGCCCGTCACGCCCAGGCCCACGCCGAGGATGATCATGATGTCGGTCAGGGTGGCGATGCGCGCGTGCTGCGTGCGGTAGCTTTCGATGCTGTCCTTGAGCGCATTGATGGCGGTCAAATCAGCACCTGTCCAGCGGTCGAAGGCGCCCGCGCGGCCTGCCAGGAACAGCAGCACGGCCGTCCAGACGTTGGCCACCAGCACGTCGACGGCGACGAACTGGCCAAACAGGGTGGCGTCCACTTCAAACACTTCCTTCATGGCCGCCTGGTTGGCGCCGCCGCCTATCCACGAGCCGGCGACAGTCGTCATGCCGCGCCAGGTGTCGCCCGCCACCGTTTCCGGGTGGATCAGACGCAGGGCTTCGAACGAAACGAGGGCGCCCAGCATCACGCCCAGCGTGCCGGTGAGAAACATGATGATGGCCTTGGGGCCGAGGCGGATGATGCCGCCGAAATCGATGGCTACGC
Source organism: Janthinobacterium leeuwenhoeki (assembly GCF_051380795.1). Taxonomy (NCBI): domain Bacteria; kingdom Pseudomonadati; phylum Pseudomonadota; class Betaproteobacteria; order Burkholderiales; family Oxalobacteraceae; genus Janthinobacterium; species Janthinobacterium leeuwenhoeki. Next base: position 37,732 of record NZ_JBNYXT010000011.1, on the reverse strand, counting down.
ACAGCAGGACCAGCGCGCTGGGCAGCAGATAGTCGCGCGCCACGGCGTACAGGCCGGAGGCATTGCCGTCGATGATGCCGAAGGTGTTGAGCAGTGCCGGGATCAGGTAGCACATCAGCAAGGAAGGAATATATGTATAGAACTTTTTCCAGAAGCCGTCAGCGCGGGAGGCAGTCCAGAAGACGGCCCCCAGGGTCATGGCAAGCAGGCCGAGGACGACGGCATCATTGGTGATCAGGGCGGTAGTGGCAGGTGGCATCGGGGATTCCGGTGAACATGTCAGGGACGCACGGGATGCCGATAAGGCCCCCGGGCGCAGGGTGGCCGTATCGTATAGCAATGTTGAAGCCTAAACAAATTATTTAGGCGGTGATGCGCAGATTCTTACTTGTCAAATCAAACACTTGTGGACGGGTTCGCCGATGCCGCCGCCAGACTGGCGCTTACAAATAGCGCGCCAGCAAGGCCTTGTCGAGGGCTGCGTCGAGTTCGATACGCACGAAGTGACCGCTGCCGGGCGCCACCTGGATGTCGTTGCCGTCATCGCTGAGCATGCGAGTAATGGTGAAGTCGCGGTTGCCGCCCGGATGCACGGCCTCGATGCGGTCGCCCACGGCAAAGCGGTTTTTGACGTCTACCCGTGCCCAGCCGTCCGTCACGCCCAGCACGTCGCCCACGTACTGGCTGCGGTCCGCCTCGGACGCGCCGCGCATGTAGTTCTGGTGCGCCTGGGTATGATGACGTTGATAGAAACCGTCCGTGTAGCCACGGTTGGCGAGGCCTTGCAACTGGCCCAGCAGGCCGATGTCGAAGGGGCGGCCCGCCACGGCGTCATCGATGGCCTGGCGGTAGACTTGCGCCGTGCGCGCCGCGTAGTACAGCGACTTGGTGCGGCCCTCGACCTTCAGCGAGTCGACGCCGATTTTCACCAGGCGCTCGATGTGCTCGACGGCGCGCAAGTCTTTCGAGTTCATGATGTAGGTACCGTGCTCGTCTTCGAGTATCGGCAGCAGCTGGCCCGGGCGCTGGGCTTCTTCAATGAAATAGGGCTGGTCGGCCAGCGGGTGGCGCGGCTGCTGGTGCAGAGCGGAAAACGCGTTGTTGTCGGCCTTGGCCAGCGCCTGGTGGAATTCCAGCGGCACCACCTGCATGCCGCCCAGGTCGCCGCTGGCGTCTTCCGCGGCATTTTTTACCTTGTAATCCCAGCGGCAGGAATTCGTGCACGTGCCCTGGTTCGGGTCGCGGTGGTTGAAATAGCCGGACAGCAAACAGCGGCCCGAATAGGCGATGCACAGGGCGCCGTGGACGAACACTTCGAGTTCCATTTCCGGGCAGCGCTGGCGGATTTCCTCGATCTCGTCGAGTGACAGTTCGCGCGACAAAATCACGCGCGTCAAACCCATGCGGTGCCAGAACTTCACGTCGGCCCAGTTGACGGCATTCGCCTGCACCGACAGATGCACGGGGATGTCCGGCCACTTGTCGCGCACCATCATGATCAGGCCCGGGTCGGCCATGATCAGCGCGTCGGGACGCATGGCGATCACCGGTTCCATGTCGCGCAAATACGTTTTCAGCTTGGCGTTGTGGGCGAAGATGTTGCTGGCGACAAAGAATTGCTTGCCGCGCGCATGCGCGCCATCAATTCCCTCCTGCAAGGCTTGCAAGGTCGAAAAATCGTTATTGCGCACGCGCAAACTATAGCGCGGCTGGCCCGCATAGACGGCGTCGGCGCCATAGTCGAAGGCGGCGTGCATCTTGGCCAGGGAGCCGGCAGGCAGGAGGAGTTCGGGAGCGTGGCGCATGGAGGAGGGGCAAAGCCGGCGATTGTAGGCGGGCTGGCGCCAGATTGCCTTGCCTTGGGTCAAGGGATTGACATGTGGTACCAGCGCCGGTGCCAGGCCGCTGCCAGGCAACTTCAGGCGTAAGGCGTGCCCGCCATGGCCGCGTTCAAGCCAATATGTCCCTGGTCCACCAGGGCGAGAAAGCCGGCCTTGGCCTGCCGCGCGTCGCCATGCCGCGCGAAGGCGCGGTGCGCTTCGATGAGGGCGGTGCTCCAGGTAGCCAGCAGCAGGCTGGCCGCCAGGTGGGCGAGGGGATCGTTTGCAGCGCGCCCCGTGCACTCGGTCAGCGCTTGCGCCACCACTTGCGCCAGCTCGTCGCGTATCGCCCGCGCCCGTGCTTTGAGGGTGTCGCTGGCCTCGATGGTGGCAATGAAACCCTGGCCGGCGGCGGAAAATGTGATGTAGGGACTGTCTTCCAGTACCAGCCGGTGCGCCAGCAGGCGCAGGGTTTCGATGGGCAGGATGGCGGGCTCGCGCTGGCGCAAGGCGGCGCGCAGCAGTTCGCGTCCTTCTTCCTCGCGGTCGAAGAACATGTCTTCCTTGCGCGGGAAATGGTTGAACACCGTCATGCGTCCCACGCTGGCGGCCGCCGCGATTTCATCCACCGTCACCTGCTCGAAGCCGCGCACGAAAAACAAACGCGTGGCGGCATTCGAAATGGCTTGTCGGGTGGCAAGGCGTTTGCGGGAGCGGAGGTCGGAAGGAATCGTCATGTTGCCACGATCATACACCAGGCGTACTGAGTACAGATAAGGCTTGATGACGCAGCAAGGCAGGGCGTACTATTTATATACTGAGTACATATTTAGATTGAGTATATGAAAGAATCCGTTCCTGTGGCAGCGCTGCCTGTCATCTTTGCCACGGTCGTGCTGGACGCCGTCGGCATCGGCCTGATCTTCCCCATCCTGCCGGCGCTGCTGCGGGACGTTACGCATGCGGCCAACGTGGCACCGTATATCGGCATCATGACGGCCTTGTACGCGCTGATGCAGTTCATCTTTGCGCCCGTGCTGGGAGCGCTGAGCGACCGCCTGGGCCGGCGCCCCGTCCTGCTGGTGTCGCTGGCTGGCGCCGCCGTCAATTATCTGTTTCTCGCCTTTGCACCGAGCCTGTGGATGCTGTTGCTGGGGCGCGCCATCGCGGGGCTGACGAGCGCCAACGTGTCCGTGGCCACCGCTTACATCACTGATATTTCTCCCGAGGCGATGCGGGCGCGCCGTTTCGGTTTGCTGAACGCCATGTTTGGCGCCGGCTTCATCATCGGTCCCGTGCTGGGCGGCGCACTGGGCGACTACGGGCTGCGCCTGCCGTTCATTGCGGCCGCCGTACTGAATATGGGCAACCTGCTGCTGGCGTTGTTTATGCTGCCCGAATCTCGCCCGCCCATGCGCGCGAAAATCGACCTGGCGGCATTGAATCCCTTGCGCCCGCTGCGTTGGGTTTTCGCGGAGAAAAGCTTGCTGCCGATCACCGTCATTTTCTTTACCTTCAGCGCGGCCGGTGAAGTGTATGGCGTGTGCTGGGCCTTGTGGGGACACGATGCGTTCGAGTGGAACGGCCTGTGGATCGGCCTGTCGCTGGGCGCCTTTGGCGTGTGCCAGGCGCTGGCCCAGGCTTTTCTACCCGGCCCGGCCGTGAAACTGCTGGGCGAGCGCGCCACCATCCTGACCGGGGTGGCCTGCGCCTGCCTGGCGCTGGTCGTCATGGCTTTTGCCACCCGCAGCTGGATGATCTTCGCCATCATGCCCGTGTTCGCCCTGGGCGGCATCGGCGCGCCGGCCCTGCAGTCGCTGGCCACCCGTCAAGTTGCCGACGACCGGCAAGGCCAGTTCCAGGGCGTGCTGGCCTCGTCAGTGAGCCTGGCGTCCGTGCTGTGCCCATTGATTTTTTCCAGCATTTACTTTGGCGTGAGGGCGTACTGGCCCGGTGCGGTCTGGCTGTCGGTGATCGTCGTGTACGCTGCGCTCGTGCCGCTCGTGGTGGGCCTGGACATCAGGACGCCCGCCGCCAAGCTGGCGTCCTGAACTGTCAATCCGGCGTGAGCGGCATGGACTTAATGCGTGTGCGAGGCGCCGCTGGCGCTGCTGCCGGCCTGCCCGGTCATGGGCAGATGTTCGGGCGGCGTGCCGTCCTTGAACAACTGGCGTAGTTGCTGGCGCAGCTCCGGGGTATCGTGGTGCTGGTGTACCGAGACTGCGTGTTCCACAGCAATGCCCAACAGCTCTTCCTCGCTGTCGGCCGAGATGGCTACCGAGCAATGCGTGTCGCTTGGGAATTCCCTGCAATCGATGTATTTGCGCGTCATGATCGACTCCTTTCTGGAAAGAGCGGGCACAGCACCCGCTCAATTCAGTATAGGCCGCAAAGCAGCCTCGCCTAGGCCGCGCGGCTCTCGCCAGCGGATTCGTCATCAAGACGGTGCACGGCGCCGCCGCCTTGAGCCTGATGCGCCGCATCGGCGGGAAAATCGTCGACCTGGATCAAGCCGTCAACCAGGCGCGCATATTCGAGCAAGGTATTGTGCTCCTGGCAACTGACCGAGCCTGCGGCCTTCGCCGTTGCCAGCCACTGCTGCATGGCGGACAGGCTTTGCGGCAGGTGCCGCAGGGACGCGCCAGCGGGCGTGTCTTTCAGGCGTTTTTCGATGTGCAGCACGTCGGGCAGCAAGACCAGCGCCCGTTCGGCGCAGGCCACGGGGTCGCCGCCGTGGCTGCCCTCGCTGGCGACATGGCCGTCGGCCAGCAGCCGTTCGCGGTCGGCGCCTGGCGTTTGCAGGGCCTGCGCCACCTCGCTGCCCAGTTCGTCGGAAGGCGGATGATGGGGCAGGCCGAAGGGGAACAGCAAGGTGCGCAGCAGCACGGCCAGCACGCGTGCGGGGAAATTATCGAGCACGCCCGTCAAGCCCTGTTGCGCCTTGACCAGCGCATCTTGCAGCGACCAGTGCACGTAGGGCAGGTCGGCTTCGGGGCGGCTATCGTCTTCGTAGCGTTTCAGCACGGACGAAGCCAGGTACAGCTGCGCCAGCACATCGCCCAGCCGGGCAGACAGCCGTTCGCGGCGCTTGAGCTCGCCACCGAGCACGAACATCGACATATCCGTCATGACGGCGAAGGCCGTCGACAGCCGCGTCAGGGCGCGGTAGTAGGGCGCCAGTGCGGGTGCGCTGGCGTCGGGCACGGCCGCCAGGCGCGCGCCGCCCAGCCCGTACCACAATCCCCTGACCAGGTTGCCCAGCACAAAGCCCACGTGGCCAAAGAAGGCAGAGTCAAAATCCCGCAGGGCTTTGCGGCCATCGCTTTCGCTGACGGCGGCCATTTCCCTGAGTACATACGGATGCGCGCGAATGGCGCCCTGGCCGAAGATGATCAGGCTGCGCGTGAGAATGTTGGCGCCTTCGACCGTGATGGCGATGGGGATTTGCTGGTAGGCGCTGGCGAGGAAATTGTTGGGGCCCACGCAGATGCCCTTGCCGCCGAGAATGTCCATGCCGTCATTGACGAGCGCGCGTCCCCGTTCCGTGACGTGGTATTTGACGATGGCGGAAATGACGGCCGGCTTCTCGCCCAGGTCGACGGCGTGCGCAGCCAGGGTGCGGGCCGCGTCCATCAGGTACAGGTTGGCGCCCATGCGGGCCAGCGCTTCCTGCACCCCCTCAAATTTACCGATAGTCATGTTGAACTGGCGCCGCACGGCCGCATACGCGCCGGTGCCACGCACGGCCATCTTGCCCATGCCGACGCTGGACGAGGGCAGCGAAATGGCGCGCCCGGCAGCCAGGCATTCCATCAGCATGCGCCAGCCTTTACCCACTTGCGCCTGGCCGCCGATGACCCAGTCGATGGGGATGAAGACATCGTCACCGGAAGTGGGGCCGTTCTGGAACGCGGCGTTCAAGGGATGGTGACGGCGTCCGATTACCACGCCGTCGTGGCTGGCGGGGATCAGGGCGCAAGTGATGCCCGGAGTTTCATGCTCGGACAGCAGATGCTCGGGGTCGCTGGTCTGGAATGCCAGGCCCAGCAAGGTCGCCACGGGCGCTAGGGTGATGTAGCGCTTGTTCCAGCTGAGGCGGAAACCCACAGTGGCGCGCCCCTCATGCATGCCCATGCACACCACGCCCAGGTCGGGAATGGCGGCCGCGTCGGAACCCGCATACGGGCTGGTCAGCGCAAAGCAGGGAATCTCGGTGCCGGAAGCCAATCGCGGCAGATAGTAATCTTTCTGCTCGTTGGTGCCGTAATGCAGCAGCAGTTCGGCCGGCCCCAGCGAATTGGGCACCATCACGCTCACCGCCAGCGCCGAGCAGCGGCTCGACAATTTCATGACCACTTGCGAATGCATGTAGGCGGAGAACTGCTTGCCGCCGTATTGTTTCGGGATGATCATGCCGAGGAAACCCTGGCTTTTCATGTAGGCCCACGCTTGCGCTGGCAAGTCGAGTTGCTGCTGCGTTTCCCAGTCGTTGACCAGTTCGCACAGCCGCTCGACGTCGTGCTCCAGAAAATGGCGTTCCTCGGCCGTGAGCGTGGCGCGGCCATACGCCAGCAATTTTGTCCAGTCGGGCCGGCCGGAAAACAGATCCGCATCCCACCACGTGGTGCCCGCCTCAAGCGCGTCGCGTTCCGTGTCGGACATGCTCGGCAAGATGCGCTTGAACAAGGCCAGCAAGTGCGGCGTGAGCAGGGCGCGGCGCACGGGGCCGGGCGCAAACAGTGCAAGCAGGCCCAGCAGGGCCAGCATCAGTATGATCGTCAGCATGCGATATCTCCCTGTGTAATAAGAACAGGGTAGGCCGATATGGCCGATATTACTGTGCGGTACAGCGCATACGCGCAACGCCAACCGCATGGGTTGGCGTTGCGGGGGAACAAGGTTCCCGGTGAATCACGGCGCTAACGGTATTAGCGTTGTGGAACGACAATCACCGTGTCGCCTGTGTCGCCCGTTTTGCCCTTGGCGCCATCGTCACCCTTGGCGCCTTCATTGCCTTGTGCACCAGTGGCGCCCTTGGCACCATCATATCCGGCAGCACCGCTGTCGCCGGTCTGGCCCGTGGCGCCGGTGGCACCGGTCGCGCCGGCAGGGGCTTCAGCGCCCGTGGCACCCGTAGCGCCGGCAGGACCAGGCGCACCGGCAGGGCCGGGAACGACTTGCACGACGGTCGGTGCGGGTGGCGCTTCGCGCTGGCAAGCGGTCAGGGCGAGGGTAGAGGCGAGCGCGAGCAATATCAGGGTAGGTTTCATGATGCATCCTTTGGCAGTGTGCCGTTATGTACGGAACGGCTCGACGGCGTCGGGCGCGAGTTTCGCATGGCAGGGAGAGATGACCAGGGGACCCGTCTGCCGTATCGCGCAGGGCGCTGGCGGCGGGATGGGTATATGGTCTGCTTGCAGCATGAGCTCTTGGACGGCTGCAGTCCGTACGTTTGCGTACACAGTGGCGGGGTGGGGCGGGGGTTTTGTGGAAAGGAAACAAAAAAGCCAACCCGAAGGTTGGCTTTTTGTTATGTGCTACTGAATTCTTGGTGGCCCGGGGCGGAATCGAACCACCGACACAAGGATTTTCAATCCTCTGCTCTACCGACTGAGCTACCAGGCCAAGGCGGCAAATTATAGCAGAAAGACTTTCCACCTGACCAGAGCTGACTGTGTTCAAATGCAACAGATGGCCAAAACATGGTGTTTTGGCATCTTTGTATGACCTGAAGGGATGTGGCGATGCAGCGACGTATTGGAGTGCAAGGCCTGGCCGTGGCGGGCTTGTTCAGTTTGTTGTGCGGCACGGCGCGGGCCGACGGGCTGGCCGATCTGAATGCGGCGCTGGCGCGCTTGCAGGGGCAGATGCCCATCAAGGCGCAGGTCGAGTCGAAAACCTGGCGCCGCGAGGGCGAGGGCAAGGCGGCGGAAGACGATAGCGGCCAGGCCACGGTCACTGTCGAGGGCGGGCCGGCGGGCTTGCAAGTGCTCTACAGTAAGGAGATGCTGGCGAAAGTGGAAGCCGAGCAGCGCGCCAGGGTGAAAGATCCGAAGGTCAAGACGTCTATCGGCTTTGCGTTGGGGGAAATGAAGGCGACGGAGCTGCGCTCCATGGTGTCGGCAGCGGACGCCCTGTCGCGCGAGATCGAGGAAGCCGTGTTCAGTGGCGAAAAAATGGATAGCTACAAGGGCAAGCCGGCGCGCCTGCTCAGCTTTACCTTGTCGCTCGACAAGGTGCCTGAGAAAGACCGCAAGTATGTGAAGAAGTTCGAAGGCGGCCTCGAGGTGTGGATCGCTGCGGACGGTACGCCGCTGGCCAGCCATTTCCACGTGGATGTGAGCGGACGCGCCTTTGTCGTCGTCAGTTTTACGCAAAAGATGGACGAGACGCGCCAGTATGGCGTCAGCGGTGACCATTTATTGTTGCTGCGCAAGGAAAGCCGGAGTGCCATGTCGGGCGCGGGCGAGAAGGTGGACAGCAAGATCGTCAAGACCTTGCAATTGCAGTCCTGACGCGTTGCAGTATCACTCGATTACATGGCTGAACTGCCGCCCAGGCCGCTCTTTTGCAGCACGCAGCGTCCCGCTTCGCAGGTGGCGCCCGGGTCCGTGACGATGGAGCAAGTCGACATCATGCCGTCCGCCTGCTGCTGCTTGCGGCTCGCTTCGGCTTGCGCCTGGGCCAGTGCCTTGAGTTTCTTGCCGTCATTGTCCTTGCTGGACCAGGCCAGGTAGCGCTCGGGTCCGCCGCACGCCTTGGCGCCGATGGCGATGGTCTGGCATTGCTGGGTGGAATCGCAGGCGGCGGCGCCCACTTCCGCCTGGATTTGCGCCAGCAAGCCGGCATTGCCGGGGGCGGGTGGCGCATCATCTTGGGTGGGGGCGCTGCCGCAGGCGCTGGCGGCCAGCAGCAGAAGGCTGGCGCAGGCGGCGCGCAGCAGTGGCGAAAGGGTGGAATAGTTTGAGGTTTGCATGCCTTTATCATGGGCCACGCCAGCGGAAATGGCAAGCCCGATTCACCCTTGGCTAGCGCCTTGGAATTGCTCATTTTCCATATTGACTGGCGGCAAGGCAAGCTGCCGTGCATGAAAAATGCCCGCGTGAAAGCGGGCATTGGAGGTTTATTTCAACGTGCGCTGGAACAACTGATAGATGCGGCGGTACTCGTCATACCACGCTTCCGGCTGCACGAAGCCGTGGCGCTCCATGGGGTAGCTGGCCATTTCCCAGTTATCCTTTTTGAGCTCGATCAGGCGCTGCGACAGGCGCACGGAATCCTGGTAAAACACGTTGTCGTCGATCATGCCGTGGGCGATCAGGAGGTTGCCCGTCAGTTTGTCGGCGTATTCGATCGGCGACGAAATTTTGTACGCTTGCGGATCGACGTCGGGTGTGTTCAGGATATTCGCCGTGTACTCGTGGTTGTAGGTGGTCCAGTCCGTTACGGGGCGCAGGGCGGCGCCGGACTTGAAGATTTCCGGCGCGCGCATCAGGGCCATCAGGCTCATGAAGCCGCCATAGCTGCCGCCATAGATGCCCACGTTCTGGATGTCGCCCTGGTGTTGCTGCGCCAGCCAATTGGCGCCGTCGATGAAATCTTCCAGTTCCGGGTGGCCCATCTGGCGGTAGATGGCCGTGCGCCAGGCGCTGCCGTAGCCGAGCGAGGCGCGGTAGTCGACGTCGAGCACGATGTAACCCTGCTCCACCAGCAGATTGTGGAACATCTGTTCGCGGAAGTAGGCGGGATAGCGCTGCGTCACGTTTTGCAGATAGCCGGCGCCGTGCGCGAACATGACGATGGGGTAGCGCTTGCCTGTTTGCAACTGCGCCGGGCGATACAGCTTGGCCCAGATGGGCGCCGCGCCATGCGTGGACGGCACTTGCACCAATTCAGGCATGATCCAGTTGCGTGCCTTGAAGGCGTCGCTGCGCGTATCCGTCAGGATAGTCGCCTTGCCGCCGGAGACTGGAATGGTCGCCAGTTGGGCCGGCATATAGCTGGTCGAATAGCGCAGCAGCAGCTTGCCGTTATCCGGCGACAGGCCGAAGTTTTCCACGCCTTTCAAATGCGTGATTTCGCGCGCGCCGCCATCTTTGGCCGTGCTGGCGCACACTTCATACGTGCCGGGCGCCTGCCGGTTGCACATAAAATAGGCATTCTTGCCGTCGCGGCTCCATTCGACGGCGCTTACTTCCCACTGGCCGCTGGTCAAGGCGCGTGCGGGCGCGGCGCCGGTTTTCGTGTACAGGTGGGCGTAACCGCTTTCCTCGGACAAATACCACAGGGTGGCGTTGTCGGGCAGCCAGCCGAATTCGTCGGCGCGGCGGTTGACCCAGGCCGCATCGCTGATGCGGTGCACGGGCACGAGGGCCGCGTTGGCCAGGTCGACGTTGGCGATCCAGCGGTCCTTGTTGTCGATGGCGCGCACGCGCACGGCCACGCGCGAACCGTCATCGGTCCAGGCGATGCCGTCGCGCTGGGCATCGACGCGCACGGCACGCTTGCCCTTCAGCGGCGGCAGCTTCTGTTCGGCGCGCAGACTGGCCAGCGGGTCGGTGGCGATGCCGGGCAGGCCGTCGAAACCGATCTCGCGCACCTGGCCCGTGCGCAGGTCCGCCAGTTTCAGGCTTTGGGAAATCGGCATGTTGCGGCCCACGCGCGTGCGTTCGTCATCCACGTCCGGGTAGCCCGTTTCCGTGACGTAGCGGGCCAGTTTGCCCAGCTTGCCCTTCTCGGCGGCCTTGTCTTGCGTGACAAACAGCAGCCAGCGGCCATCCGGCGACAGGGCGCTGCCGGAAATCGTGACTTTATCGCCCAGGTAGATCGGTTCCGGCGCGCGCGTGCTGTCCCGGCGGCGCTCTTCCTGGCGGCGTTCGCGGTTCGCATCGCGGTCTTCCTTCTGGCGCGCCAGGTTGACGATCAGGCGCAGCTGCAGCTCGCGCAGGGCGTCCGCTTCCGGCTTGGCGTCCGGATCCTTGGCCGCGCGCAACAGGGCGACGGGGGCGCTCAGACGGTCAACCCGGTTCCAGCTGAACCAGTCAGTGCCGCTGCGGTATTGCACGGCACCGCCGTCGGCGGAATATTGCGGGTCGCTGATGGCCGGGATGCCGCGCGTGATCTGGATCAAGGCGCCGCTTTTCAGGTCGCGTTCGAACAAGTCGCCGTTGCGCAGCAGGATGGCGCGCGTGCCGGCCCGGTTGACGACCATCTGCTGGCCGTCGAGGTTGGCCAGCTGCGCATCGTCGACCTGCTTGCCGCTATTGAGCCTGGCGTTCGCGCCCGGCAATTGATAGGTGTCGCGCAGGGGCGAGCCGAGGCGTTTTTGCTTGTAGTAGAGCTGGCCATTCCAGCCCCACCATGCCGCTTCGACGGGCGTGCCGATCCAGTCGGGATCGGCCATGGCCTGGTCCAGCGTGATCGGCGTGGGGGCGGCGGTGGAGGAGGCCGCATGGGCGGCGGGCAGCAGAGATAGCAGCAGGAGCGGCAGCAGGGGAAGAACCAGACGCATCGGGGATCACTTTAATCAAAGGGGATGGTGAAGGTACAGGCTATGAGGCCGGTATTCTAGCGGAGGAGTTTCGTGCAGGAAATGTCGGAAAGCTAAGCTTGACGCCGGGCCAGCCAGGCAACAAAGTCATCGTGCGGCATGGGCCGCGCATACAGGTAGCCTTGCAAACCGTCGCAATCGTGGGCGACGAGGAAGTCGGCCTGCTCCTGCGTTTCCACGCCTTCGGCCACGACGCGCAAGCCCAGGTGGCGCGCCATGGCCAGTATCGCTTGCACGATGGCCGTGTCGCGCGCATCGTGCGGCGTGTCGTCGATGAAGCGCTTGTCGATTTTCAGTTCGTACAGTGGCATCGAGGTCAGGTAGGCGAGGCTGGAATAGCCGGTGCCGAAATCGTCGATGGAAAAGCGGATGCCCAGTGCCGCCAGCTCGCGCATGCGCGCCAGCGAGGCGTCGCGCTGGTCGATTAACAGGCCCTCCGTCAACTCCAGGATCAGTGCGCCGGCCGGCGTGCCGTGTTCGGCCAGCGCCGCCTGCACGCGGGCGGTGAAATCGGGCTGGCGGAATTGGGCCGGACTGACGTTCACCGACAGCGCCACGGGCGATCCAGCCTGCGCCAGCAGGCTGGCGGCGCGGCACGCTTCGCGCAGGGCCCAGTGGCCCAGCCTGACGATCAGCCCCGATTCCTCGGCGATGGGGATGAAGATGCCGGGCGTGATTTGGCTGCCGTCCGCCTGTGGCCAGCGCATCAGCAATTCGGCCCCCGTCACCCGGCCGTGACGGTCGACCTGCGGCTGCACGTGCATGCATAATTCGTTGGCATCGAGGGCGCGCGCCAGCGCCCGTTCCAGGGTCAGGCGGCGCTCCACGCCCGCCTGCATGGCCGCTTCAAAGAAGGCGATGCCGTTGCGCCCTTCGGCCTTGGCGCGGTACATGGCGATGTCCGCTTCGCGCAGCAGGTCGTGCGCCTGCTGGCCCGTTTTCGGCAGCAGGGTCACGCCGATGCTGGCGCTGCAATGATAGGACTGCCCCTCGATATCGAAGTCGCGCGCGATGGCGGCGCGGATTTTCTCGGCCACCTGGGCCGCCGCGCGGGCGGCGTTGTCCAGGTCATTGGCCAGGTGCGCCAGCAGCACGACGAATTCGTCGCCACCCAGGCGCGCCACCGTGTCGGCCTTGCGCATCAGTTGCGCCAGCCGTTCGCCGGCCAGGCGCAGCAGCGCGTCGCCGGTGGCATGTCCGCGCGCGTCGTTGATGTGCTTGAAGTGGTCGAGGTCGATGAACATCAGCGCGCTGATTTTATGCTCGCGTGGCGCTGCGGCCAGCAAATAGGCGATGCGCTCCATCAGCAGGCGCCGGTTGGGCAAGCCCGTCAGCACGTCGTAGAAGGCCAGGCGGTGGATGTCCGCCTCCGATTTCTTGCGCTCGTCGATTTCGCGCTCGACGGCCACCCAGTGCGTCTGCTTGCCGTCTGTATCCGTGAACGGCACCAGTTCCGCTTCGACCCAGTACGCCTTGCCGGCCTTGTTGTAGTTCAGCAATTCCGCGCGTGCCGGCTGGGCGCTGGCCATGGCGGCGGCAATGCGCGCCAGTTCGCCCGCATCGGTGGCAGGACCGTGCTGGAACAGCAGGCTGCGACCCAGCACCTCGGCGCGCGCATAGCCGCTGCTGCGCTCGAAGGCGTCGTTGACGAAGATGATGCGCGTGGCCGGTGCGACGTGCGTAGCGGAAGGATTCTCCGCCACTTCCGCGATCATCACCATGTCGTTCAGGCGGGCCAGCGCCGTGGCCGTCAGGCGCAGCTCGGCGTTCAGCTGTGACAGGGCCTGGCTGCTGCGCTCCAGGTGGCGCAGCAGGAAGGCGCAGGACAGGGTCAGCACGGCGGCGATGAACAAGAAGTTCAGGGCCACGATCAGCGAGCGCAGCACGGGAGAATCGGGCGTGCCCGGCATTTGCAGGGCGACGTTGGGATGCAGGCCGAGAAAAAAGATGGTCAGCGAGGTCAGGATCAGGGTTGACAAGGCTGGCCGCATTCCAAGCAGCAAGGCCGCCAGTACGGGCATGAGCATCATGTAGATCTGGCTGATGGGGCCGATTTTCAGCAACAGGCCCACGCCCACCAGGTAGGCGACGATGAGGAATTGCCACACGCGCCAGCGGTAGGGCATGGCGCGCCAATGCCAGATGAAGCCGACCCAGCCGATGGCCAGCAAGTCGAGGGCGACAATGGACCAGATGGCTTCGCTGGCGGCCAACAGGGCGCTGGGAATGGCCGTCACGAAGCCAAGCAGCAGCACCACCTGCAGCAGGCGGCTAAAGACCTGGCCGCGCCAGTGCGCGAGATCGTTCGACGCCGCCACGCTGCCGTCCTTTCTCCAGAATGCCGTGTAACCGTACTGAGCAGTAGGTTGATTAAATACTACGCGTTATCTTTCTCCATGTCATCTTGATCATTAAGCATGATTGCCTGCGTTCAGCGTTCAGCCTTGTCGACGGATGCATTGATCCATTGCTAAGGCATGATCACCTTGCTGTCGACGGGCTTGCCATCCAGCGTTTCAGGCTGGCAGTGGAAGGGGGCAGGCAATAGGGCAAGAGGGAACTCCAGGCGGTGGGAACAAAAAAAAGCCAGCCTGTCGGCTGGCGCTGTGGGGTGAAGCGCCCACTGGCGCTTCGAACCGGCGCTTATTTTTTTGGTGCGCTCAGGCATTCTTTCATGAATGCCTTGCGCGCGTCGCCCTTCATGTCCTTGGCGTCGACATTGCAGGCTTTCATCTTGTTTTGCTGCGTCATGGCCGGTGCCGGCTTGGCGCTCAGGCATTCCTTCATGAAAGCCTTGCGCTCATCGCCCTTCTTGCCGGCGGCGTCCGCATTGCAGGTGGTCATTTTTGACTGTTGCGCCGTCTTGGCGACGGGGGCCGCTTCCGGTGCGGCGGCAAAGGCGGTACTGGCAAACGCGGCGGCGATGCAGAGGGCGATTAATTGTTTCATGGCAAATCCTTGTAGACGCAGTCAGTGGAAGGGGGCATGCAACCGGCAGCGAAGCCGATATGCAGAACGTAACTAACTATATGACATTTATCAACAAAATTTCCACACGAGTGTGTCTTTTTGTTACCGTCAGGCGCCAGGCGCTCGCCAGCTGGCCCGGGCAGCCATGTTGCGGCGGCAGGGCCCCTGTTTTTTGCTATGCTAGCGTCTTTCCACCGGCCGATGCCGCAGCCTCGGCCGGCGCACCCTCAATACGGAGTAGTTATGGTCTCGTTGCAAGAGCAGTTTTTAAAGGCCGGCCTGGTCGACAAGAAGAAGGTCAAACTGGCCAACCAGGACAAGAGCAAGCAAAAAAAGGACGAGCGCAAGAGCGGCACGCAAAGCGTCGACGAGGTGCGCCTGGCTGCCTTGGAGACCCAGCGCAAGAACGCGGAACGCGCGCGCGAACTGAACGCCCAGCGCGACGCGGCCGCCAACCAGAAGGCCATCGTGGCGCAGATTGCGCAAATGGTGCAAAAGAACCGCCAAAGCAAGGGCAACAACGGCGACCTGCCGTATAACTTCACGTTCAACAACAAGATCGAGCGCATCTATGTGACGGCCGCCGTGCAGGCCCATCTGGTGGCGGGCCGTCTGGTGATCGTCTGCCTGGGCGGCGCCGTGGAACTGGTGCCGCGCATCATCGCCGACAAGATCGCCGAACGCGATCCGGCCATCGTCGTGCGCGTGAAACAGGCCAGCACCGAAGTGGATGAGGACGATCCGTATGCGGCGTTCCAGATTCCCGATGATTTGATGTGGTAAGAGGGGGATTGCCCGGCGCCAGGTGCGTCGGATGAGGGTAGCGAGCGGGCCGGTTGTGGCGCCGCTCAAATAGGGCATACTCGATCGAGCGCGTCGTCAGGTTGCCCAGTTGCGGCCTGCTTTTGCTGCCTCCCGCGACACCCTGCGTCCGACGTTAGCCAGAGTGATCAACATGCGTATGCGAAAAAAATCTGACCTTCCAACCAAACGCTGTCAGCAATGCCAGTTGCCGTTTGCATGGCGTAAAAAATGGGAAAAGGTTTGGGACGAGGTGAAATACTGTTCAGATCGCTGTCGCCAGGATAGCAAGCGTCAGCCATGAATACCGACCCCGTCGCAAGGTCGGCACAAACGCATATTTACTGGTTCCGTAATGATTTGCGGCTCGAGGATAATCCGGCTTTGCGCCAGGCCTGCCAACGCGCCGGCCATCTGCTGTTTGTGTATTGCCATCGCAGCGCCTCGCTCGCGACGCGCTGGAATGTGCCGCGCACCAGCCCGCATCGCCAGCATTTTCTCCGGTCGGGCCTGGCGGACTTGGCGACGCAGCTGGCGTCGTACGGTAGTCAGTTGCTGGAGGTCGAGGGCGACCCCGCCCAGGTGTTGCTGGCACTGGCGCATTCCATCGGCGCGACGACCATCCATTGCGAGGAGATTGCCGCGCCAGAAGAGCAGGGCGACCTTGCCGCACTGCGTGCTGTTGGCCTGACAGTAGAAGCGCTGTGGCAATCGAGCTTGCTCGATCCGGCCGCGCTGCCGTTTCCGTGCGCTGCCTTGCCTGAGGTATTCACCAACTTCCGCATCCTTGTAGAGCGAGAGCAGGTGGCGCCGTCGGCCCCGCTGGCGCGGCCGACGACGATTCCGCCCTTGCCGCCGGCCTTCGCAGCACTCGCTGAAACCTGGACAGTGGTGCCGGAGGTGCTCCAGGACGCGCATCTTGCCACCGCACGGTCGTCGTTCCCGTACGCGCTACCGGCTTTTTACGGTGGCCCGAGTGCCGCCGCTGAACATCTGCGCCAGTATTTCGGTGGTGAGCTGGCGCACACCTACAAGCTCTCACGCAATGGCTTGACCGGCGTGGACTATTCCACCAAGTTTTCGCCATGGCTCGCCTGCGGCGCGCTATCCGCGCGCATGGTATGTGCCGCGCTCAGGCAGTTTGAAGCAGTGCACGGCGCCAACGACAGCACTTACTGGATCTGGTTTGAGTTGATGTGGCGCGACTATTTTCGCTTTCTGCACCTGCAGCATGGGGTCGCGCTGTACCGGGCGCAAGGCTTGAGCAGCCTTGGCCAGCCCAGTCACGATGCGCATCGATTCGAAGCATGGTGCCAAGCCCGCACCAGTGAACCGCTTGTCAATGCGGGCATGGCCGAGCTCAGTGCCACCGGTTATCTCTCCAACCGGCTGCGTCAAATTGTTGCCAGTTACCTGGTGCACGATCTGGGCTGCGATTGGCGCGCCGGCGCTGCCTGGTTTGAAGCGCAACTGATCGACTACGACGTCTACAGCAATCAGGGTAACTGGCTGTACGTTGCCGGCCGAGGGACCGACCCGCGCAATGGGCGACGGTTCAACCTGCAAAAGCAAATGCGTGACCATGATCCAGACGGGGCCTATCGGCGCCTCTGGGCGACGCAAGGTACGGCGCAGGACGAGTTGAAGTGAGGGATGTCAACGGGGTGCAGCGCTTGCGCCGGAAATGAACCCGCGCCAAGGACTGCGCACCCCAGAAACGACAACGCCCACTAGCATGAGTGGGCGTTGCGTGAACGAATTTTTGGTGGCCCGGGGCGGAATCGAACCACCGACACAAGGATTTTCAATCCTCTGCTCTACCGACTGAGCTACCAGGCCAAGGTGGCGAATTATAGCAGACCAAAACGGGAATGCAAGAGCCGGCTGTGACTTTTCCCGCATTTCCTGGATAGTCACCATTTTACTTGCCTGTGAATCAAATATGATTTGATATAAGCGATATTTTTCTCAACAAAGCTTGGGCGCATAGTGTGGTCATCGAGATTTACTTGAGAGGACTGCCGCATGAATACGACTACCCGACACACTGCCATTCCTGAAATCGGCCTGGGCACTTTCCGACTGCAGGGTCAGATCGTCATCGATTCCGTCGTCGACCAGGCGCGCCAACCTGGAAGCGAACCTGCATTTCCAGCGCATTACCCTGTCGCCGGACGAGATGGCGCAGCTGGCCGACCGCCTGGGTTTCAGGGCCCTGCAACTGCGGCAGAACCGTCGCCCGCTGGCCGAGACCCTGCAGGAGATCGCGGACCACGTGCTGCCTGAATTTCATGGAGCCGCTTGATCTGAGGCACGCGTCCTGTACTTCCGGACTATCTGAAAAGATTGGGGCAAACGCTATAATGGGTGCATGAACAGTCCCTCCTCCCCCACCATGCGGCGCTTCATGCAGAGCCACAGCGACGTTTGTATCGTCGGTGACGGCGCCATCGCGAAAACCACGGCGCTGGCGTTTGCCCAGGCAGGACAAAGCGTCACCCTGTTATCTCCTGCGAGCCCGCCCGCACCCACATCCGCTTCGGCCGCCAAGCCGGTTGACGCCAGCTGGGATGTGCGCGTGTATGCGCTCAATCACACGGCGCACCAGCTGCTGTCGTCGCTGAAGGTGTGGGGCGCCCTGGAGGCCGACAGGGTGGCGCCCATCGATGCCATGCTGGTCAATGGCGACGGTGCGCAGGCGGGCGGACTCGGTTTCGACGCCTACGGCGCCCATGTGGGCACGCTGGCGTGGATCATCGAAGACCGCAACTTGGGCCAGGCGCTGGACGCCGCCCTGAAATTCGCGCCGAACGTCAGCGTGCTGCAGGGCCGCGCCAGCCGCCTGGAATGGACGAACGACTCGGCCATCGTGCACCTCGATGGCGGCGACACCATCACCTGCGCGCTGGTGGTGGGTGCGGACGGCGCCCAATCGTGGGTGCGGGGCCAGTGCGACATCGGCCTCGATTACCGCTCGTATGGCCAGCGCGGCGTGGTCAGCAACTTCGCCTGCGAAAAGCCGCACCATGGCGCGGCCCACCAGTGGTTTACGGGCAGCGAAGGCATCGTCGCGCTGCTGCCGTTGCCGGGCGACCGCGTCTCGCTGGTCTGGTCGGCGCCTGATGCGCTGGCCGACACCTTGATGGCCGAATCGGCCGACGCCCTGGCTGCGCGCCTGGCCGTGTACTGCCACGACAAACTGGGTACACTCACGCCGCTGCAGCCGGAACTGGTGCGCGCGTTTCCGCTGACCCTGATGCGCCCGCACGCCATGGTGGCGCCGCGCGTGGCCCTGGTCGGCGACGCCGCTCACGTGGTCCATCCGATGGCCGGCCACGGCATGAACCTGGGCTTTGCCGACGTGGCGCAACTGGTCAAGACGATCAGCGAACGCGAAGCGCACCGCGGTATCGGCGACGAGCGCGTGCTGGCCCGCTATGCGCGCGCGCGCAAGGAAGACGTGCTGCTGATGCAGCTGGCCACCGATGGCCTGGCGCGATTATTCGGCGCCGATCTGGAACCGTTGCGCGTGGTTCGCAATTTGGGATTAAACTTGCTGGATAAATTACCGGCCCTGAAGCGAAAAATGATTGCGCACGCATTGGGACATCAGTAAATATCAGCGAATCTTAAGATATCGCTGGATAATGGCAGGTGTGAAAATTCAAGGTCGCCGCAGCTGGTCTGCGGCGATCGTTTTATCAAAGAGATAACGACGCCGGGCCAGATGCCAGTTCCGCCAGGCGTTTCAAGTGGAGAAGTGATAGTGATAAAAATGAGCAGAATCGCATTGGTGCTGGCCTCGGGCCTGATGATGTCGTGCGCCGGCGCGGAAACGCCGACGGAAGCGAACATCAAAAAGCTGATCGAACCGCGCCTGGGCGAAGGCGCCAAGGTCGACTCGGTCAAGGAAACCCCCTACGGTGGCCTGTACGAAGTGCGCACGGGCGGCGATATCCTGTACACGGACAAAGCCGCGCAATACCTGTTCGTCGGTCACGTTTTTGACGCCAAGACTTCGCAAGACCTGACCAAGGTGCGCCTGGACGAAGTCAATCGCATCAAGTTCTCCGACCTGCCGCTCGATTCCGCCATGAAGACCGTCAAGGGCAATGGCAAGCGCGTGATCGCCGTATTCGAAGATCCGAATTGCGGCTATTGCAAGCGCTTCCGCCAGAATGCGCTGAAGGAAATCGACAACGTCACCGTCTACACCTTCATGTACAACATCCTGTCGCCCGATTCCATCGTCAAGTCGCGCAATGTGTGGTGCGCGCCGGACCGCAACAAGGCTTGGGATGACTGGATGTTGAACGGCAAGGCGCCAGCCACGGTCGCCGCCACTTGCGCCAACCCGCACGAAAAAATCCTGGCCCTGGGCCAGCAATTGCGCGTCTCGGGTACGCCTGCCATCTTCTTTGCCGACGGCAGCCGCATTCCGGGCGCAGTCGATGCGAAAACGCTGGAACAGAAATTCTCGACCATTAAGTAATCCGGGCTGTCGCCAGGAAGGTTGGACGGCGCGCCCTCGCAAGGCGCGCTTTTTTTTGCACTTTTTCCGCTGTCGTATCATCAAGTGTTGTTTGTAGACGCCATAACAATCCAAAAAAGGGGAAGCAGCAGATGATTACCTTGAATATCAACGGTCGCGACACGCAGGTCGACGCCGATCCTTCCACGCCCATCTTGTGGGCATTGCGCGATAACCTGAACATGACGGGCACCAAATTCGGTTGCGGCGCGGCCCTGTGCGGCGCCTGCACGGTGCACCTCGACGGCCAGCCTATCCGCTCGTGCATCACGCCGATTTCCTCGGTCGGCGTGCAAAAGATCACCACCATCGAAGCGATGGAAAACGACCAGGTGGGCAAGGCGGTGCAGGCGGCGTGGGTGCGCCACGACGTGCCGCAATGCGGCTACTGTCAAAGCGGCCAGGTGATGAGCGCCACGGCGCTGCTGCGCACCAACAAGGCGCCCAGCGATGCCGACATCGACGGCGCCATGAGCGGCAATATCTGCCGCTGCGGCACCTACCAACGGATCCGCGCGGCCATCAAGGACGCGGCCAAGACCCTGGCCTGAGGAGAGCGACATGCGTATCGAATGGTTGAATCAGGAAGCATTGCAGCATGGCGGAGTGACCCTGGGCGCGGCGCTGGCATCGGCGCCGGTGGCGCTTGCCGATGGCGTGTCGCGGCGCGCTTTCATGCAGGCCGGCGCGGTGGCGGGCGGCGGCTTGATGCTGGGCTTTTTCCTGCCGGGCGCCGGCAAGCTGGCGCAGGCGGCCGATGCCGCGCCCGCCAAGCCCGTGTATGCACCGAACGCCTTTTTGCACATCGCCCCCGATAACACGGTGACGGTACAGGTGAACCGGCTGGAATTTGGCCAGGGCGTGCAAACGAGCTTGCCCATGCTGATCGCCGAGGAACTCGACGCCGACTGGCGCCTGGTGCATGGCGCATTGGCGCCGGCTGGCGAGCAGTACAAGGATGCCGCCTACGGCATGCAGATGACGGGAGGCTCCGGCAGCATCGCCCATTCGTTCACGCAGTACCGCGAGATCGGCGCCAAGGCGCGCGCCATGCTGGTAGGCGCCGCCGCCGCGCAGTGGAAAGTCAATCCCGAGCAGGTACGCGCCGCCAAGGGCGTGCTGTACGGCCCCGGCGGACAAAAGGCGACTTACGGCGAACTTGCCGACGCGGCCATGCGCCAACCCGTGCCCGCCAGCGTCAAGCTGAAAGACCCGCGCGACTTTGCCATCATCGGCAAACCCGTGAAACGCCTGGACGCAGCCGCCAAGTCCACGGGAAAACAGCAGTTCGGCATCGACTTCAAGCCGCCTGGCGCGAAAGTGGCCATGGTGGCGCGCCCGCCTGTGTTTGGCGCCAGGGTGGCGAAATTCGACGCCAGCAAGGCCAAGGCCATCAAGGGCGTGCTGGACGTGCTGGAAGTGAAGACCGACCGCGGCGGCAGCGGTGTGGCCGTCATCGCCGACGGTTACTGGCCCGCCAAGCAGGGACGCGACGCGCTGGCGATCGAATGGGATACGAGCGGCGTGGAAAAAGTCAGCAGCGACAAGCAGCTGGCCGCCTTCAAGGCGCTGGCGAAAACGCCGGGCACTGTCGCCAAACCTGCCGACATGGGCAAGCTGGCCAAGGCGCCGAAAAAGATCGAAGCCGTGTACGAGTTCCCCTATCTGGCGCACGCGCCGATGGAACCGCTCAACTGCGTCGTCGACCTGCAGGCCGACAAATGTACGATGTGGGTCGGCTCGCAATTCCAGACGGGCGACCAGGCAGCGATTGCCGCCACCTCCGGCCTGAAACCGGAGCAGGTGATTCTGCACACGATGATGGCCGGCGGCGGTTTCGGCCGGCGCGCCGTGCCTAGTTCCGACTACGTGGTCGAAGCCGTCAACGTCGCCAAGGCATACCGCGCGGCGGGCAAGCGCGGCGCATTGAAGCTGATGTGGAGCCGCGAGGATGATATCAAGGGTGGCTACTACCGGCCGTCGCATGTACACCGCGCGCAGATCGGCCTCGACGCCAAAGGGAAAATTCTCGCCTGGGACCACACCATCGTGGGCCAGTCCATCATGGCCGGCACGCCGTTCGAAGCCTTCATGGTGAAAAATGGCGTCGACGGCACCATGGTCGAAGGCATGGGCGAGCCGTACACCCTGCCGATGAAGCTGTCCGTGCACACGGCCAAGGCGAACGTGCCCGTGCTGTGGTGGCGCTCCGTCGGCTCGACGCACACGGCCTTCGTCATGGAAACCCTGATCGACGAAGCGGCGCACGTGGCGAAGATGGATCCCGTCGCCTACCGCAAGCAGCTGATCGACGCCAGGCATACGCGCCACATCGCCGCGCTGGACCTGGCCGTGGCCAAGTCCGGCTATGGCAGGAAGAAGCTGCCGAAGGGGCAGGCCTGGGGCGTGGCCATGCATGAATCGTTCAATTCCGTGGTCGCCTACGTGGTGACGGCATCGGTGGTGGAAGGCGCGCCCAGGCTGCACCAGGTATGGGCGGGCGTGCATTGCAATCTGGCCGTCAACCCCTTGACGATCGAGGCGCAAGTACAGGGCGCCGCGCTGATGGCGCTGGGCATGACCATCCCCGGCGCGGCCATCACGCTCAAGGATGGCGTGGTGGAGCAGCAGAACTTCGGCGACTACCCGGTGCCGCGCATGCCCGACATGCCGGTGATCGAGGTGCATCTGGTGCCGTCGGGCGACGCGCCGACGGGCATGGGCGAGCCGGGCGTGCCGCCATTGGCGCCCGCTTTTGCCAATGCGCTGTTTTCCCTGACGGGCAAGCGTCTGCGCAAGCTGCCATTCGACCTGGCGGCCGCATGACGGCAGTGGTGTTTTGAGTACGGTCGGCATCTTGCTGGCAGCCGGAAGGGGACGCAGGTTTGACCCTTCCGGCGTACGGAACAAATTGATGCAACCACTGGCCGAAGGCCCGCATGCGGGCTTGCCGGTGGTGGTGGCGGCCGCAAAAGCCATGCTGGCGGCCTTGCCGCGCGTGCTGGCCGTGGTGCGTGCCGACGACACGCAGGTGGCGCGCGTGCTCGGCGCGCTGGGCTGCGAGGTGCGCGTCTGCCATGATGCCGACACGGGCATGGCCGCCTCGCTCACCTGCGCCATCGATTGCGTGCGCGGTGCGCCGGGCTGGCTGATCGCCCTGGGCGACATGCCTGGTGTGGAAGCGGCTACAATCGCCGCCTTGTCGCAAGCCATTGCCGATGGCGCGCACATCGCCGTGCCCGTGTTCCAGGGACGGCGCGGCAACCCTGTCGCCTTCAGTGCCTTCCACTTGCCGCTGCTGCTGGCGCTCGATGGCGACCAGGGCGCGCGCAGCATCGTCAACAGCCATGCCGTATGCGAAGTGAGAGTGGACGACAGCGGTATCTTGCGCGATATTGATACACCTGACGATTTGTAAGGCGGGGCAGTGGCGCTCCCGGGAAGACAAGCCAGACACGAGGAAAACATGAAGAAAGCACCGATTCAAAAAATCACCGCCAAGGCGGGAGCCAAGGCAAGCGGTAAAGCCACAAGCAAAGCCGCGGCGAAAACCGCAGTGAAAACCACACCGGCCGCCGGCATCCTCTACAGCATCGCCGCAGCCGATTTGGCTGGCCACATGTTCAAAGTGACGTTGACCGTCAAGTCGCCGGCCGCCATCGGCCAGGTCTTGTCCTTGCCGGCGTGGATTCCGGGCAGCTACATGATCCGCGAATTTTCGCGCAATATCGTCAGCATCCGCGCCGAGTCCGAGGGCAAGGCCGTGGCGCTGACCAAACTGGACAAGCATTCGTGGCAAGCTGCCCCTTGCCAGGGCCCATTGACGGTCGAATACGACGTGTATGCCTGGGATTTGTCCGTGCGCGCCGCGCACCTGGACCAGAACCACGGCTTCTTCAACGGCACCAGCGTGTTCCTGCGCGTGCTGGGCCAGGAGTCCGATGCGCACGAGGTGCACATCGTGCAGCCGAAGGATGCCGCCTGCAAGACCTGGAGAGTCGCCACGACCCTGCCGGAACTCAAAGCGAAGCGCTATGGCTTCGGCAGCTACCAGGCAGCGAACTACGATGAGCTGATCGATCACCCGGTGGAGATGGGCGACTTCGCGCTGGCCACCTTCACTGCTTGCGGCGTGCCGCACGATGTCGTCGTCACCGGCAAGGTGCCGAACCTGGACCTGGACCGTCTGTGCCGCGACCTGAAAGCCATCTGCGAAACGCAGATCGCCTTCTTCGAGCCAAAAACGAAAAAAGCACCGATGGACCGCTATGTGTTCATGACCATGGCCGTTGGCGATGGCTATGGCGGCCTGGAGCACCGTGCCTCGACGGCGCTGATCTGCGCGCGCGCGGACTTGCCGACGACGGCTTCAAACAGCACCGAGATCGGCGACGGCTACCTGAAATTCCTGGGGCTGTGCAGCCACGAGTATTTCCACACCTGGAACGTCAAGCGCATCAAGCCGGCCGCCTTCGCGCCGTACAACCTGCAGGCGGAAAGCTACTCGCCGCTGCTGTGGCTATTCGAAGGCTTCACCAGCTATTACGATGACTTGATGCTGGTGCGCGCGGGTCTGATCGACGAGGCGGCCTATTTCAAATTGCTGGGCAAGACCGTCAACAGCGTCTTGCGCGGCAGCGGCCGCAGCAAGCAAAGCGTGGCCGATTCCAGCTTCGACGCCTGGGGAAAGTACTACCGCCAGGATGAAAACGCGCCGAACGCCATCGTCAGCTACTACACCAAGGGTTCGCTGATCGCGCTGGCCTTCGACCTGACGATCCGCGCCAAGACGAATGGCGAAAAGTCGCTGGACGACGTGATGCAGGCTTTGTGGCAGCGCTATGGCCGCGATTTCTACAAGGGCAAAGCGCGTGGCGTGACGCCGGCCGAAGTCGAAGCCCTGTTCGATGAGATCTCCGGCACGCGCATGAAACCCTTCTTCGAACGCTACATCCGCGGCACGGACGACGTGCCGCTGGCGCGCCTGCTGGCGCCGTTCGGCGTGAAATACAGCGACGCGCGCAAGGCGGAAAAAGCCAGCCTGGACGTCAACCTGGGCCGCGACGGCATCGACGCCAGGCTGGCGCAGGTGCACCAGGGCGGCGCCGCCCACCTGGCCGGCCTCTCGGCGGGCGACGTGCTGGTGGCCGTCGATGGCTTGCGCGTGACGGGTAACCCGGCCAACCTGGACACCTTGCTGGGCCGTTACGCCGTCGGCGCCAAGGTGGCGATCCACGCCTTCCGCCGCGACGAACTGATGACGTTCGCGGCCGTCTTGCAAGGCGACCGAGTTCCCGGTGTCAGCCTGGCATTGCTGCCGGCGCCAAAGAAAGCCACGGGGCCGAAGCGTCCTAGTGCCGCATGATGCTGTTTGTCGTACAGTAAGACAGAGAACCGGCCTTTACTGGCCGGTTTTTTCGCTCAGAATACATTTCCTCAAATGCAACTAAGCAGCCGATGCGGCCCGGTAGCATCATATTTACTGTAAATGAACTAATTTTTCTTTAACTAAACTAAAATTGCCGAATTGTCTCTTTTAGATTGCGCCCAACGTGCAAACCCTCGATCCTCGAACGATCATGCTGATGACGACCCTGATGTGTGGGGCAATGAGCATCGTCATGTTTTCGGTGTATCGCAGTTTCCGGCGCGAGGTGCATGGCCTCGGACATTGGGCGGCCGGCTTGCTGCTGCTTGTGTGTGCGTCGCTGCTGTTTGGCACCCGCGAAGTGCTGCCGCCAGCATTGTCCATAATCGCGGCCAATGCGGCGCTGGTGGCCGGCATCGGTCTGTCGATGCTGGGCACGGAGAAATTCTTTGGCCTGGCGCCCAGCCGCCGCGCCTATCTGCTGATACTGGTCCTGGCCATCGCCGGCAATAGCTGGTGGCTGCTGGTACGCCCTGATTTCTCGGCGCGCGTGGCGGTCTTCTCGCTGCTGGTCTTCCTGTTTTACGCGCGCCAGGTGCTGCTGGTATGGCGCCATGGCGAGCGCCATTTCTCGAGTTTTTTCCTTGGCGCGTTGATGCTGCTGCAAGCCATCGTGGTGCTGGCACGCGGCGTGTCTGCCTTGCTGCATGGCGGCTCCAGCGTGAACCTGACGGTGGCCGGCACGCCGGCCGGCATTTATCTGGCGGTCGCCAATTTCATGGCGCTGCTGCTGACGGTGGGCTTCATGACGGTGGCGACGCGCCGCCTGCAGCAGATACTGGAGCGCCGCTCGACCCACGATCCGCTCACGCAGGTGCTGAACCGGCGCGGCTTCGGCGATGCCTATGCGCGAGAAATTGGCAATCAGCGCCGCCGCCGTTTACCGCTGACACT
This sequence comes from Janthinobacterium leeuwenhoeki, assembly GCF_051380795.1. Lineage (NCBI taxonomy): Bacteria > Pseudomonadati > Pseudomonadota > Betaproteobacteria > Burkholderiales > Oxalobacteraceae > Janthinobacterium > Janthinobacterium leeuwenhoeki. The sequence goes on along the minus strand of NZ_JBNYXT010000011.1, from coordinate 11,738 downwards.
GCTCAGCATCGACCTCGATTACTTCAAATCGATCAATGACCGCTACGGCCACGCCGTGGGTGACCAGGTGCTGGCGCATGTGGCCAGCGTCATCGGTGGCGCCTTGCGCGAATCGGATTGCGTGGCGCGTTTCGGCGGCGAGGAGTTCGTCGTGCTGATGCCTGATATGCCTGTAAATAATGCGTTGGGCGTGGCTGAACGCATTCGCACCTTGCTGCGCGAGTCCAGCCATGCGGGACTGCCAGCGTGTACGGTCAGCATAGGCGTCGCTTGCCAGGCATCGGTGGTGGAAGGGCTGGAACAGTTGTTGTCGCGCGCCGATGCGGCCCTGTACCTGGCCAAGGAGCGGGGACGCGACCGCATCGAACTCGATGCTTGCGCGTTTACTGAGGACCGGACAAGGTCCGCAGCTGGAATCGGTACTGGTCGTTGAACAGGAAGGTTTCGGAGAAATCGAAGGTCCGTGCGTGGCGGCGCATCAGGTGTCCCGCCGGCGGAAAGAGCGCTGGCACGCGCCGCACGGCAGCCAGCGCCGCGGCCGATGCTACGCTGTCGCGCGAACGGTGGACATGCACGCTTTTCAGCTCGCCGTCCGGTCCCACGCTCAGGTCGAGCACGACGATGGCCGGCAGCATGGGCGGCAGGCGCCCGCTGAACGTGTATGCACCGTTGGCCGCCATGATCTGCTGCGCCACCAGCGCCTTGTAGGCGTCGATGCTGGCCGCGAGTTGTATCGCGGCCGGCGTACGAGGGGGCGTAGCTGCGGGCGTGCGCGCCGCTGTCGGGGGCGCATTCTGGCAGGCCGATAGCAGGACCGCGGCGGCAAGGATGGTGATCGCGTGTCTCATGGCTGCCAGCCTGGCATGGTTTAACTGAACAGGCGTTCCAGCTCCACGCCGGGGTCTGGCGCGCGCATGAACGCTTCGCCCACGAGGAAGCTGTGGATGTGCGCGTCGCGCATGCGTTGCACGTCGGCCGTGCTGTGGATGCCCGATTCGGTGATGATCAATTTGTCTTGCGGGATGCGCGGCAAGAGATTGATGGTCGTGTCGAGCGACGTTTCGAAGGTGCGCAGGTTGCGGTTGTTGATGCCGATCAGCGCGCTCTTGAGCTTGAGCGCCGCCGTCAGTTCTTCGCCGTCGTGGCTTTCGATCAGCACGCCCATGCCCAGTTCGTGGGCACATGCTTCCATTTCGGCCATCAGGCCATGGTCGAGCGCCGCGACGATCAGCAGGATGCAGTCGGCGCCCATGGCGCGCGCTTCATAGATCTGGTACATGTCGACCATGAAATCCTTGCGCAGCACGGGGATGGCGCAGGCGGCGCGCGCCTGCTGCAGATACTCCACGGATCCCTGGAAGAACTGTTCGTCCGTCAGCACGGACAGGCAAGCCGCGCCATGCGCCGCATAGCTGGCGGCGATATCAAACGGGCGGAAGTCGGCGCGAATGATACCTTTCGATGGCGACGCTTTTTTGACTTCGGCGATGATGCCAGGCTTGCCGGCGGCGATGTGCTGGCGCAGGCTTGCTTCAAAGCCGCGCAGGCCGGCGCGCAGGGCGTGATCGCTTTCCACGTCGCCGCGCAGGCTGGCCAGGCTGCGGTGGGCTTTGGCCTTGGCCACTTCATCGGCCTTCACGGCCAGGATTTTATCGAGTATGTCGGACATGATGGTCGCTATTCTATAAAGGAGGGCGCAAGCTTACGCTTGCACCGGGGTGCCCAGCTGCTGCGTCACCTGCACGAATTGTTCCAGTTTCGCCAGGGCGGCGCCCGAGCTGACGGCCCTGCGCGCACTCGCCAGGCCATCTTCGATCGAACTGGCAACGCCGGCTGCATACAGCGCCGTACCCGCGTTCAGGGCGACGATGTCGGCGGCCGCACCGGGCTCACCGCGCAGCGCTTCCATCATCTTGGCTTTCGATTCGACGGCATCGGCCACCTTCAGGTTGCGGCTGGCGATCATCGACATGCCGAAGTCTTCGGGATGGATTTCATATTCACGGATTTCGCCGTTGATCAGTTCGCCCACCATGGTAGCGGCACCTAGCGACACTTCATCCATATTGTCGCGGCCATATACGACGATGGCATGCTGCGCGCCCAGGCGCTGCAGCACGCGCACCTGGATGCCGACCAGGTCGGCGTGGAACACGCCCATCAGAATATTCGGTGCGCCGGCCGGATTCGTCAGCGGACCGAGGATGTTGAAAATCGTGCGCACGCCCAGCTCCTTGCGCACGGGCGCCGCATGCTTCATGGCCGCATGGTGATTCGGTGCATACATGAAGCCGATGCCCGTTTGCGCGATCGACTGGGCGATCTGCTCGGGCTGCAGGTTGATGTTGACGCCCAGGGAGTCCAGCACGTCGGCGCTGCCGGACGAGGACGAGACGCTGCGCCCGCCATGCTTGGCGACGCGCGCGCCGGCGGCGGCCGCCACGAACATCGAGGCGGTAGAAATGTTGAATGTGTGCGCGCCATCGCCGCCCGTGCCGACGATGTCGAGCAGGTTGGTGGTGTCGGCCATGGGCACCTTGGTGGAAAACTCGCGCATCACTTGCGCGGCGGCGGCGATTTCGCCGATGGTTTCCTTTTTCACGCGCAGGCCCATGGTGAGGGCTGCGATCATGGTGGGCGACATGTCGCCGGACATGATCTGGCGGAACAGGTACAGCATTTCGTCGTGAAAGATTTCGCGGTGTTCGATGCAGCGCAGCAGGGCTTCTTGTGGTGTGATCGGCATGATGCTTCCTTCTTCAATGATGGCGCAGGACGACACTGATGGCACGCCGTGGCGTGCGCATGGGATCAGCGCTCGAGAAAATTCTTCAGCAGGGCATGGCCGTGCTCCGAAAGGATCGATTCGGGGTGGAACTGCACGCCCTCGATATCGTATTCCCGGTGGCGCACGCCCATGATTTCGCCGTCGTCCGTCCACGCTGTCACTTCCAGGCAGGAAGGTAGCGAGGCGCGTTCGATCGCCAAAGAGTGATAGCGGATCACTGTGAAGGGGCTGGGCAAGCCTTTGAAAACGCCCACGCCCGTATGCGCGATGAGGGAAGTCTTGCCATGCATGACTTGCTTGGCGCGGATGACCTTGCCGCCAAACGCCTCGCCGATGGCCTGGTGGCCCAGGCATACGCCCAATATCGGCTTCTTGCCGGCGAAGTGCTTGAGCACTTCCACCGAAATGCCCGCCTGTGCCGGCGCTTTCGGGCCGGGCGAGATGCAGATGCGGTCCGGGTTCAGCGCCTCGATCTGTTCGATCGTGATTTCATCGTTACGGTACACCCGCACGTCTTCGCCCAGCTCACCGAAATACTGCACGATGTTGTAGGTGAAGGAGTCATAGTTGTCGATCATCAGCAGCATCTTAAAACTCCCCATCCAGGCCATCTTGTACTTGTTCGGCGGCGCGCAATACGGCGCGCGCCTTGTTTTCGGTTTCCTGCCATTCCATTTCGGGGATGGAGTCGGCCACGATGCCGGCCGCAGCCTGTACGTACAGCATGCCGTCCTTGATCACGCCCGTGCGGATGGCGATCGCCACGTCCATTTCGCCACCAAACGACAGGTAGCCGCAGGCGCCGCCATAGATGCCGCGCTTGGTGATTTCCAGCTCGTCGATCACTTCCATGGCGCGCACTTTCGGCGCGCCCGTCAGGGTGCCGGCCGGGAAGGTGGCGCGCAGCACGTCCAGGTTCGACAAACCTTCCTTCAAAGTGCCTTCCACGTTCGAGACGATGTGCTGCACGTGCGAGTATTTTTCGATAACCATGCGGTCGGTGACGTGCACGCTGCCCGTTTCGGCGATGCGTCCGATGTCGTTGCGCGCCAGGTCGATCAGCATCACGTGCTCGGCGATCTCTTTCGGATCGGCCAGCAATTCGGCCGACAGCTCGGCGTCGCGCTCTGGCGTGGCGCCGCGCGGACGGGTGCCGGCGATGGGGCGCAAGGTGACTTTCTTGCCGCCGTCCGCCAGCTTCTCGTTGCGCACCAAAATCTCGGGCGAGGCGCCGATGATCTGCATGTCGCCGAAATTATAGAAGTACATATACGGCGACGGATTGAGCGACCGCAGGGCGCGGTACAGGGTCAGCGGCGAATCGACATATGGCTTGCGGATGCGCTGGCCGATCTGCACCTGCATCAAGTCGCCGGCCATCACGTATTCGTGCGCCTTGGCCACCGCCTTCAGATAGTCTTCCTTGGAAAAATCGCGGATGGTTTCCGTGCGCACGGAAGCGCTGGTGACGGGTGCATCGACGCCGCGGCGCAGCATCATGCGCAAGTCTTTCAGGCGCTGGCGCGCTTTTGAGAACGATTCGGGCTGCGCCGTGTCGGCGTAGACGATCAGGTACAGCTTGCCGGACAGGTTGTCGATGACGGCCAGTTCCTCCGTCACCATCAGCTGGATGTCGGGCAGGTTCAAATCGTCTTTCGGCGCGCCCCCCGCCAGTTTTTTCTCGATGTGGCGCACGGTGTCGTAGCCGAAGTAGCCGGCCAGGCCACCGCAGAAACGCGGCATGCCAGGGCGCAGGGCCACCTTGAAGCGAGACTGGTACTGTTCGATGAAGTCGAGCGGATTGCCTTCGTGCTCTTCGATCACGGCACCGTTCTTGACGATCTCGGTGCGGTTGCCATAGCTGCGCAACACGGTGGTGGCGGGCAAGCCGATGAAGGAATAGCGGCCGAAGCGTTCGCCGCCGACGACGGATTCGAGCAAGAACGTGTTCTTGCCGCCTTGCTGGGTTTGCGCCAGTTTCAGGTACAGCGTGAGCGGGGTTTCCAGGTCGGCGAAGGCTTCCGCGATCAGGGGGACGCGGTTGTAGCCTTGCTGGGCCAGCGATTTGAATTCGAGTTCGGTCATGTGTCTCTCCATGCCGCCAGGGTACGCGTGTGCGTGGTGCTGTCAAAGCACAGACCCTGCGGTGGGTTATCAAAAAACCTGCCGGTGCAGACAGCACGCACATGCGCGCCTGCAGCCGACAGCAATCTTACACGGCTCGGCCCTTAGGCCTGCCAGGATTGCCAGCGTCGCCAAAGCCAGGCCTCAATCGAGCCGGTTTGGGTGACATTGTGTTTTTTGATGAGAAACGTGTTCACGATGTGGTGTGGGTCAGTATGCTGGTCTGTTGTGCATGCTAATAAAATGGGTCGCTGCGAGCAGCGTATTTACTATACCATCGGAATCGGTGTCGTGTATAGAGTGTCCGTGGTTGTAACCATACGGTACCGTCAAGACGGGGCAGCCCGCAGCCCGTGCCGCTTGCGCGTCATTCGACGAGTCGCCGATGGCCACCACTTTGGCGGGCGGCAAGTCGAAGTCCGCACACACTTGCAGCAGCGGCATGGGGTGCGGTTTTTTCTTCGGCAGCGAATCGCCGCCGTAGACGATCTCGAAGTACTGATCCAGGTTTTTCAGTTTCAGCAGGGGCAGGGCGAAGGCGATCGGCTTGTTGGTGACGCAGGCCAGGCGCAAGCCTGCCGCCTTCATTGCCGCCAACCCCGCTTCCACCTCCGGGTACAGGGTGCTGAACTGGCCATTGATGGCCAGGTAGTGGCGCTGGTAAGCCTCTATCGCCTGCTCGAAACGCTGCTCCACGCCGGCTGCATCGAAGTCGAGCGCCAGCACGGTGCGTATCAGGTTTTCCGAGCCCTTGCCCACCATCAGTTTGATGGCCTCGGCGCTGATGGGCGCCAGGTCGAGTTCGGCGCGCATGCCATTGATGGCGACATGAAAATCGGGCACGGTGTCGAGCATCGTGCCATCGAGGTCGATGATGGCGGCGCGCACGCCGGCCAGTACGTGGTCTTTCACCGTGCCCGCTTGCATCAGGCGCCCTTTACAGCTGCGAGCTCGGCGCGCATGGCGTCGATGACGGCCTTGTAGTCCGGCTTGCCGAAGATGGCCGAACCGGCGACAAAAGTGTCGGCGCCGGCGGCAGCGGCAGCGGCGATGTTGTCGATCTTGATGCCGCCATCGACTTCGAGCATGATGTCACGGCCCGATTCGTCGATCATGCGGCGCGCTTCGGCGATTTTCTTCAGCGCTTGCGGAATGAAGGACTGGCCGCCGAAGCCCGGGTTGACGGACATGATCAGGATGATGTCGATCTTGTCCATCACGTGTTCCAGGTAGTGCAGTGGCGTGCCCGGGTTGAATACCAGGCCCGATTTGCAGCCATTGTCGCGGATCAGCTGCAATGAACGGTCCACGTGATCTGACGCTTCCGGATGAAAGGTGATGATGTTCGCGCCAGCCTTGGCGAAATCCGGGATAATGCGATCGACAGGCTTGACCATCAGATGCACATCGATGGGAACTTGCACGTGCGGGCGGATCGCTTCGCACACCAGGGGGCCGATGGTCAGGTTCGGCACGTAATGGTTATCCATCACGTCGAAGTGGATGATGTCGGCGCCGGCGGTAACGACGTTGCGCACTTCCTCGCCCAGGCGGGCAAAGTCGGCGGACAGGATGCTGGGAGCGATACGGAATGTTGTCATGGTGAAGTAGCCAAAGGATAGAAAATGCGATTTGCGCTATTTTACGCCTGACGCCGTTACCATGCCTCATGGAAGTACAGTGAAACACAGAATACGCATCGCGCGATGGCCAATGCGTCGCGCGCGACACACAATACGACTGGCAATGTCTGAATAGGAATGACGATGGCGACTTATGAATTTACGGTAACGGTCAAGACGCAATATCTGCCCGAGCAATCGGCACCGGACCAGGGGCGGCACGTGTTCAGCTACACGATCCGCGTCGTCAACACGGGCACGGCTGGCGCGCAGCTGATTTCGCGCCACTGGGTCATCACGGATGCCAACAACAAGGTGGAAGAAGTGCGCGGCCTGGGCGCCGTCGGCCACCAGCCACTGCTGCAGCCGGGCGAGCAGTTCGAATATACCAGCGGCACCATGCTGGGCACGCCGCAAGGCTCGATGCACGGCGAATACTTTTGCGTGGCCGAAGATGGCCATCAGTTCGAAGCACCGATTCCCGAGTTCGTGCTGTCGGTGCCGCGTACCCTGCATTAAGGAGACGCCGGGGGCGTGCGCCCCTATTTCAGTTTTTCGGTGGCGTCCTGTTCTTCACTGAGCTGCTTGCGCGCCGGCGGTGCGGGTTTTTTACCCGAATACATGGTCCACCAGACTATAAATGCCAGCAAGAAGAACGCCACCAGCGCCTCTATCATCAAGATCCACATACGCACCCCTATGTTATTTACCCGCAGCTTAATATTTACCCGTCGTCTGTTGACACGCGGTAGTCTACCCGTTTCAATCGGCGCCGTCGCGCTTGCGCTTTCCGCCTGTACCACGCCGCCGGCAGAGCCGGTCACCGCGACTGGCAAGGCGCCGGCCATCGCTCCCACCGTCGTCAAGCCAGTGCCGGCCAAGCCGGCCGACGCCAAGGATACGATTGACGCGGCGGCGCCCACTTTCGTACCCGCCAAGTTCGCCGCCTTGCCTGGCTGGGCCCGCGACGACATGCGCGCCGCCTGGCCAGCGTTCATGGCTTCGTGCGGCGTGCTGGTGAAACGTCCGGACTGGAAGGAATCGTGCACGATTGCGCGCCAGGTCAATGCCGACAGCGACAAGGCCATCCGCCTGTTCTTCGAGACTTTCTTTGTGCCCAATCAAGTCATCACGGCCGATGGCGCCAGTACCGGTTTGGTGACGGGTTATTACGAACCTTTGCTGCATGGCGCGCGCAAGCGCGGCGGTCCATACCAGACACCGCTGTACAAGGTGCCCGACGACCTCGTCTCGGTGGACTTGTCCGGCGTGTATCCGGAATTGAAAAACATGCGCTTGCGCGGCAAGCTGGTCGGCAAGAAGGTGATACCGTACGCGACCCGCGCCGACATCGAGCGCGCCACGTCTGTGACGGGCAAGGAATTGCTGTGGGTGGATGACGAAGTCGAGGCGTTCTTCCTGCAAGTGCAGGGTTCCGGGCGCGTGCAGCTGACCGATACGCAGGAAACCGTGCGCGTGGCGTATGCGGATCAGAACGGCCATCCGTATAAATCGATCGGCCGCTACCTGGTCGACAAGGGTGAGCTGACCCTGAGCCAGGCGTCCGCGCAGGGCATCAAGGCGTGGATCGCCGGCCACCCCACGCGCAAGGATGAATTGTTCAACGCCAATCCCAGCTATGTCTTCTTCAAGGAAGAGCGTCTGCCCGACCCGAAAGTGGGGCCAAAGGGCGCGCTGGGCGTGCCGTTGACGCCGCAGCGCTCGGTGGCCATCGATTCGCGCTTCCTGCCGCTGGGCGCGCCCGTGTTCCTGTCCACCACGCAAGCCAATAGCGACATTCCCATGCAGCGCCTGGTGATGGCGCAGGATACGGGCGGCGCCATACGCGGGCCCATCCGTGTCGATTACTTCTTTGGCTTTGGCGCGGAAGCGGCCGAGAATGCGGGCCGCATGAAGCAGAGCGGCGCCGTGTGGGTGTTGCTGCCGAAGCAGGCGCCGGCGCGCTAGGGAGCGCGAGCTGCGCCGGGCGGTCCGTGGTTTGGCTTAGCGCAAGACCATCACTGGCAGATGGGTATGCGCCAGCACTTTTTGCGTTTCGCTGCCCACGAACAGCTTGTTCAAGCCCTTGCGGCCGTGCGAGGCCATCAGGATGATGTCGCAATGGTAGGTCTGTGCCGCATTGACGATTTCGTCGTGCGGGCTGGGTGACACGGCCACCACGCCTTCGAAGGGCACGCCGACGGCGCGCGCCGCTGCGCTGATCTTGTCGATGGCGCGTTGCGAGGCTTCCTGCATCTGCTGTTCATACAGGCTGGCGTCGAGCACGATGCCGCCGTCGGCCATCGGCGAGAACGGGAAGGGCTGCACCACGCTGATGGCGACCAGCTTGGCTTTGTTCAATTGGGCGAAGGCGAGGGCGGTTTCGGCGGCTTTGTCGGACAAGGGCGAGCCGTCGGTGGGAAATAAGATGGTGTTAAACATAGCGTGCTCCTCAAGTGATGTAAGACAGCTTATGGATTTACATCAATTAAAACCTTGATATAAATCAAACCTTCCAGGCTTTGGCATAAATCGTGTCGCCAAGGCAATCTTTTAGCAGTGTATGCCCGTTCATCGCTTCAGGTGCGCACGCTACGCAGCGGCGTGCCCCACACCATGGCGACCGTCAACAGGATGCTGCCTGCCGCGATGCAGGCCAGGCCATTGCGCACGCCAAAGTGTTCCGCCACCCAACCGGCGGCCAGCGCACCCAGCGGCGCCGTCGCTACCGTCAGGAAGCGCATGGTCGAGGTCATGCGGCCCAGCATGGGGTCGGGCGTGACTTTCTGACGCAGGCCCAGGTAGGGAATAAAAAACAGCATCACGCCGCAATCGAAAAAGAACATCAGCACGGCATAAGCGACGGCGCTGGCTGCCGCGCTGCCAAATAGCGCGGCGGGAATCGTTGGCGTCAGGGCAAAGCAGAGCGAGGTCGATGCCAGGCCGATCAGGATCGTGCGGCCGGCGCCATAGCGGTGCGTCAGCGGTTTGACGATGAAGGCGCTGAGCAAGACGCCGGCGCCGCCCAGCATCTGCGTCATGCCCAGCACGCCAGGACTCATGCCCAGGTCGCGCGTGGCGAACAGCACCGTCAAGGCCATGCTGGCGTAAAACAGGAAGTGCCAGATGCCGGCGCCCCAGGCCAGCGCGCGCAGCAGTGGTTCGCGCCAGACAAACAGCAAGCCGTCGGCGATGTCGCGCAAGGCGTGTTTGTCGGATGGTGCGGGACGCGGATCGCGTACGCTCATGGCGCGCAGATTGAAGACGGAAATCAAGTAGCCGCAAGCCGTGCACAGGATAGCGACGGGCGCCGACAGGACTTGCACCAGCACGCCGGCCAGGCCGGGGCCGATCAGGCGCGAAGCCGATTCGGTGGCAGCAAATTTTGATTGCGCATCGATCAAGCCGTCGCGGCCCACCAGGAAAGTCAGAAACACCTGTTCGGCGCCGCCACCGACGACGAAGCCCGTGCCGATGATGAACCCCACTATATATAACCACGGCATCGACAGCACGCCGCACCAGTAAGCAATCGCCACGCTGGCCAGGGCCAGGCCGGACATGCTTTCGCTGAACAACATGATCGGGTGCTTGCTGCGCCGGTCCAGCAGCACGCCGACGGGCAAGCCGAAGAGCGCAAACGGCAGCGCCTGCAAGGCGACCAGCACGCCCATCTGCTCCGGCGTGGCATGCAGCAACAGTACCGCGCACAGGGGCAGGGCCAGCGAGGTAATCTGGGCACCGAAGCAATTGAGGCCATTGCTGAACCATAGGCGGCGGAAATTGACGCTGGCGGCGCTGCCGTCGCCGCGCAGGTAGTGGCTGCAGTACTGAAAGAAGGAGGAGAAAATACGCTGCTCGATAAAAATGATCGGGCTCACAATAATAGCAGCGCACCTGCCGCGCAGCTGCCGTTAGCCGCTACAATCGTTGTCACCGTGTTCATCCAGAGGAGACTATATGCAATACGAAGACTTGATCATCGATATCCAGGACAAAGTGGCAATCATCCGCCTGAACCGCCCGAAGGCCTTGAACGCCTTGAACGACAACATGATGAATGAGCTGGGCGACGCCCTGCTGAAGTTTGACGCCGACGAGAATATCGGCTGCATCGTGCTCACGGGCAGCGAAAAAGCGTTTGCCGCCGGCGCCGATATCGCCGCCATGGCCGATTACACTTATCCCGATACCTTTACCCAGGGTTATATCAGCCGTAACTGGGAGCATATCTTGCGCGTGCGCAAACCTGTGGTGGGTGCGGTGGCGGGCTACGCACTCGGTGGCGGTTGCGAACTGGCCATGATGTGCGATTTCCTGATCGCTGCCGACAGCGCCAAATTCGGCCAGCCGGAAATCAAGGTCGGCGTCACGCCGGGCGCGGGCGGCACGCAGCGTCTGCCGCGCGCCATCGGCAAGGCCAAAGCCATGGATTTGCTGCTGACGGCACGCACCATCGACGCTGCCGAGGCGGAACGCATCGGCCTGGTGTCGCGCGTGGTGCCGGCCGATAAATTGCTGGAAGAAACCTTGGCCGCCGCCAAGACCATCGCCGCCATGCCGATCTCGGTGGCCATGATGATCAAGGATTGCGTCAACCGCGCCTTTGAAACCACCTTGACCGATGGTGTCGCTTACGAGCGCCGTTTGTTCCAGGCCGCCTTCGGCACGCCTGCACAAAAAGAAGGCATGCACGCTTTCCTGGAAAAGCGCTTGCCAAACTTCGACGGTCTTTGATATGATTCGCCTCCCCGATGAGACGCAGTAGTTTTAGCGAAACAGAGGGAGTCGGATGCAGTAGCAAACGGCAAAAAAAGAAGGTTGACGAAATGCTGCAAACGCTTCATACTCTTCCTTCTTCGCAGCTGACAAACACAACGCTTTGTCGATAGCGCGAAAGCAGTACCGATAGCAGTTCTTTAACAATTAACAGTCGATAAGTGTGGGCATTTGATGTAAGTGCAGCAGTGATCTTAGGGTCGCTGTAAAACTTAAAATATCAAATGTTCACAAGAAATAATGAAATAGGCGCTACGCAAGTAGTGGCCTGTCAGTTTTTTGAGTGAGCGACCCGTCAGCAATGACGGTGCCTGTAAAAGGGCAAAGTAACAGAGATTAAACTGAAGAGTTTGATCCTGGCTCAGATTGAACGCTGGCGGCATGCCTTACACATGCAAGTCGAACGGCAGCACGGAGCTTGCTCT
>NZ_JBNYXT010000010.1:0-147460 GCF_051380795.1 Janthinobacterium leeuwenhoeki | reverse complement strand
CGGCTTCCTCCAGATCCGCAGTCGCCCGCGGCACCCTTGCCGTTCAGCTAACTCTTCCCCTTGTCGGGCGAGTAGAGGACTTGCACCTCCCAGTGAGTGCGCCCTGCCGGGCGCACCAATGAAAAACGCCGGACGATTCGTCCGGCGTTGCTTGAAAATCAGACAGCGGCTTTGGCTGGCCTGCCGCCGAAGCGCGCGATGGCTTCGCCGACGATGCCGCGCCGGAACATCAGCACGCAAATGACGAAGATCACGCCGGTCACCATGCCCACCGATTCGCCCAGGGTGCCAAACCACTCGATGCCCGTATGCGTGGCCAGATAGGTACCGACATCGCCCAGTTTGTTTTCCAGCGCGATGATCAACACGGCGCCGATGATGGGGCCGGACAGCGTGCCCATGCCGCCCACCAAGGTCATCAGCACGACCAGGCCCGACATGCCCCAGTACACATCGGTCAACGTCTCAAAGCCCAGCACCAGGGTCTTGGTGGCGCCGGCCAGTGCGGCCAGCGAAGCGGACAGCACGATGGCCATCAGCTTGTACTTGTTGACGTCGTAACCGAGCGAGATGGCGCGCGGTTCGTTTTCCTTGATGGCCTTGAGCACTTGCCCGAACGGCGAGTGGATGGTGCGCACGATCAGGGCGAAGCCGGCGACAAAAATGGCCAGCACGACGTAGTACAAGACGGTGTCATTGCCCAGGTCTATCGTGCCCAGCAGGGTTCCACGTGGAACACCCTGCAAGCCATCCTCGCCCCCCGTAAAGGGCAGGCGCAAGGCCAGGAAGTACACCATCTGCGCCAGCGCCAGGGTGATCATCGTAAAGTAGATGCCCTGGCGGCGGATCGCCAGGCCGCCGATCATCAGGCCCAGCAAGGCGCCCGTGGCGACACCGGCCAGCAAACCGAGTTCCGTTGGCCAGCCCCAGGTGCGCAGCGCGTAGCCGGTGACATAACCGGCGCCACCGAAGAAGGCCGCATGGCCAAACGACAGCAAACCGGTGTAGCCGATCAGCAAGTTGAAGGCGCAGGCAAACAGGGCAAAGCACAGCAACTTCATCAGGAAGACGGGATAGCCGTAAAACGGGGCCGCCAACGCCAGCAGCAAGGCAATGGCGTAGCCTACATTCTTATTCATCGTGGTAGCTCCAATACATGACTGATGAGGATTACTTTTCTTTGCCGAACAGGCCGGCGGGACGCAGCAGCAGCACGATGACCATCACCACGAACACCACGGTGGCCGAGCCTTCCGGGTAGAACACGCGGGTCAGGCCCTCGATCACGCCCAGGCCCAGGCCCGTCAGGATGGAGCCCATGATGGAACCCATGCCGCCAATCACCACCACGGCAAACACGACGATGATCAGGTTAGAGCCCATCAGCGGCGAAACCTGGATGATAGGCGCCGCCAGCACGCCGGCGAAACCGGCCAGCGCCACGCCGAAGCCGAACGTCAAGGTGACCATCAGCGGCACGTTGATGCCGAACGCTTCCACCAGTTTCGGGTTTTCCGTACCGGCCCGCAGGTAGGCGCCCAGCTTGGTTTTTTCGATGACGAACCAGGTGGCCAGGCAGACGGTGAGCGAGGCGATCACCACCCAGGCGCGGTAGTTCGGCAAGATCATGAAACCCAGATCCGTCGCGCCAGCCAGCGCTTCAGGCACGGCATACGGCTGGCCCGAGACGCCATAGAAGGAGCGAAACACGCCTTCCATGATCAGGGTGATGCCAAAGGTCAGCAGCAAGCCATACAGGTGGTCGAGTTTATATAGCCAGCGCAGCATGGTCTTTTCGATCAGGATGCCGACCAGGCCGACAAGGATCGGGGCGATGACCAGCATGGCCCAGTAATTGATGTCGAAATAACTGAGGCCCATCCAGGCCAGGAAGGCGCCCATCATGTACATGGCGCCGTGCGAGAAATTAATAACGTTAAGCAAGCCGAAGATGACGGCCAGACCGAGGGACAACATGGCATAGAACGAGCCGTTGACGAGACCCAGCAGCAGCTGGCTCATCATCGCTTGTATTGGAACGCCGAAAATTTCCATGGCATCACAGTATAAAAAGCACCGCCGGATGACGGTGTGGTATCAAGGGAAACACGCCGCCGCAAACGGGTGTGGCAGCGCAAGGCGAACCCTGCTGGCGAAGCGTGCAGGACAGAGCGCCCGCGCAGCGGCGGGCACCCCCTGGCGGTGGCTACCGCCTTACTTCCACAGCGAACACTTCGATTCAGCCTTGGTCACATATGCTTGCGTACCGGGCACGGTGGCAACCACCTTGTAGTAATCCCATGGGTATTTCGACTCGGATGGCTTTTTGACTTCCATCAAATACATATCGTGCACCATGCGGCCATCGGGACGCACTTCGCCATTCTGCGTGAACATGTCGTTGATCTTGGTCTTTTTCAGATAAGCCATGACTTTCTCGGTGTCATCCGTCCCCAGCGCCTTGACGGCTTTCAGGTAGGTCGCCGCAGCCGAATAGTCGGCTGCCTGCAGCATCGACGGCTCTTTCTTCATCTTGGCGAAATAGCGTTTCGACCAGGCCCGCGTGTCCGCATTCAAGTCCCAGTACCAGCCATCCGTCAGGTACATGCCCTGCGTCAGGTTCAGGCCCAGCGAATGAATGTCATTGATGAAGATCAGCAAGCCGGCCAGTTTCATCGATTTCGTCAGACCAAACTCATTGGCCGCCTTGATGCTGTTGATGGCATCGCCGCCCGCATTGGCCAGACCCAGGATTTGCGGCTTGGACGATTGCGCCTGCAGCAGGAAGGAAGAGAAATCCGAAGCGCCCAGCGGATGCTTGACGCTGCCCAGCACCTTGCCGCCAGCCGCCTTGACGACCTCGGCCGTGTCTTTTTCCAGCGAGTGGCCAAACGCGTAATCGGCCGTCATGAAGTACCAGTTCTTGCCGCCCTGCTTGACGATGGTGCCGCCCGTACCGCGCGCCAGCGCCACCGTGTCATAGGCGTAATGCACGGTGTAAGGCGTGCATTCTTCATTCGTCAGGCGCGAGGAGCCGGCGCCGATGGCAATAAAAACTTTCTTCTTTTCCGCCGCGACCTTGGCCATGGCCAGGCTGGCGCCGGAATTGGTGCCGCCGATCAGCATGTCGACGCCCTGCTGGTCGAACCATTCACGCGCCTTCGAAGCGGCGATGTCGGCCTTGTTTTGATGGTCGGCGGAAATGAATTCCACCTTCTTGCCTGCAAGAACAACGCCGGCATCGGCGATCGCCATCTTGATGGCTTCCGCGCCACCGAGACCGTCGACGTCGGAATACACGCCCGACATGTCGGAAATAAAACCGATCTTGATGGTGTCGCCCGATACCTGGGCGTGCGCGGCGGCGGAATAGCCCAGGGCGCAAAGGGTGGCGGTGGCAATGGCGATAGCGTTACGTTTCATAGTGTCTCCGTTGGGATTATTGTTTGCTATTCAGTCAGTTGCTGACGATGACGCGTACCAGATATACGCGTACGACATGGGACTACACGCCAAGCAACTCGGTCAGTACCGGCATCTTGGCCTCCAGTTCGGATGCAGCAAAAGTCTCGACGATCTGACCGTGCTCCATCACATAAAACCGATCCGCCAGCGGCGCGGCAAACCGGAAATTCTGTTCCACCATGACGATGGTGTAACCCTTTGCTTTCAGGGTAGTGATCATGCGCGCCAGCCCTTGCACGATGACGGGCGCCAGGCCCTCGGATATTTCATCGAGCAGCAGCAGGCACGCGCCCGTGCGCAGGATGCGCGCCACGGCCAGCATCTGCTGTTCCCCGCCCGACAATCGCGTGCCCTGGCTGTGGCGGCGTTCCTGCAAGTTCGGGAACATGGCATAGATTTCGTCCACCGACATGCCCTTCTCGCCGCTGGCCAGGGTGGGCGGCAGCAGCAGGTTTTCCTCCGTCGACAGCGATGAAAAAATGCCGCGCTCTTCGGGACAATAACCGATGCCCAGGTGGGCGATTTTGTGCGTGGCCAAACCTATCGCTTCGACGCCATTGACTTTGATGGAGCCCGTGCGCGCGCCCGTCAAGCCCATGATGGCGCGCAAGGTGGTGGTGCGGCCGGCGCCGTTGCGGCCCAGCAAAGTCACCACTTCGCCCTGCTCCACTTTCAGGTTCACGTCGTGCAGGATGTGCGATTCGCCATACCAGGTGTGCAACTGTGCAATTTCCAGCGCGGGTGCGCCGCCATTTACTTGTGTCGCCATCAATGCGCCCCTTCCAGTTCGGCGTGGGTGGTGCCCATGTACGCTTCCATCACTTGCGGATTGCGCGACACTTCCGCGTAACTGCCTTCGGCCAGCATGGCGCCGCGCTGCAGGACGGAAATCTTGTCGCAGATGCCGGAGACCACGCTCATATTGTGTTCCACCATCAAAATCGTGCGGCCGGCTGACACTTTTTTAATCAATTCCGTGACGCGGTGCACGTCTTCGTGGCCCATGCCCTGCGTGGGTTCGTCGAGCAGCATCATTTCCGGCTCCATCGCCAGGGTGGTGGCAATTTCCAGCGCCCGCTTGCGCCCGTACGGCATGTCGACCGTGATGGTGTCGGCAAATTCCGTCAGGTCGACCTCGGCCAGCAAGGCCATGGCGCGGTCGTTGAGCTGGTTCAAGGAACGTTCGCTTTGCCAGAAGTGGAACGACGTGCCGAGCTGGCGCTGCAAGCCGATGCGTACATTTTGCAGCACAGACAAATGCGGAAAGACGGCGGAAATCTGGAAGGAACGGATCACGCCCATGCGGGCGATCTGGGCCGGTTTGGCGGCAGTGATATCTTTCCCATTGAACAGGATCTGTCCGGAAGTGGGGACCAGGAATTTGGTGAGCAAGTTAAAACACGTGGTCTTGCCGGCGCCATTCGGACCGATCAAGGCGTGGATATGGCCCCGCTCTACCTTCAGGTTCACGTCGCTCACAGCGGTGAAACCCTTGAATTCCTTGGTCAAATTTCTTGTTTCCAAGATTACGTTTGACATCGTGTCTCCTAGTTGTACTTTTTGTACTACTTAGTCATTTTTATAATACACAACTTAAATTTAACGCACAATACAGTATAACTACGGGGATTTTGCGCCAGCCCGAATGGCGCAAACTCGCGCCTTTACGCAACTATTTCCAGCTATTTCCAGGCCGCGTGTATCATTTGCGCCGCTTTTTCCGCGATCATCACCGTCGGCGAGTTCGTGTTACCAGAAGTAATGTACGGCATGATCGATGCATCGACGACGCGTAACCCAGCCACGCCAAGCACGCGCAACTGGCTGTCGACCACGCTCGATGCCTCGCTGGCCAGGCCCATGCGGCAAGTGCCCACGGGGTGGAAGATGGTGGTGCCGATCTGGCTGGCCGCCAGCGCCAGTTCTTCCTGGCTCTGGAATTGCACGCCAGGCTTGTATTCTTCCGGCGCGAATTTTTTCAGGGCTGGTGCGGCGGCGATGGTCCGCGTCAGCCGCAAGGCGTCGACCGCCACGGCGCGGTCCTGCTCGGTACTCAGGTAATTGGGCACAATCTTCGGCGCCGCATAGCTGTCGGCCGAGGCGATGTGCACATGGCCGCGCGAGGTGGGGCGCAAATTGCAGACGCTGGCCGTAAATGCGGGAAACGCATGCAGCGGCTCGCCGAATTTGTCCAGCGACAGCGGCTGCACATGGTATTGCAGGTTCGGCGTGGCTTGCTGCGGGTCGGACTTGGCGAACGCGCCCAGCTGCGACGGCGCCATCGACATGGGCCCGCTCTGAAACAGCGCATATTGCAAGCCGATCTGCATCTTGCCCAGCATATTGCCCGCCATGACATTCAGGGTTTTCACGCCTTGCACTTTAAAGACCATGCGCAGCTGCAAATGATCCTGCAAATTGCCGCCCACGCCGGCAGCATCGAGCACGAGCGCGATGCCATGCTGCTGCAGCAAGGCTGCCGGGCCGATGCCCGACAGTTGCAGCAATTGGGGAGAACCGATGGCGCCCGCCGTCAGCAAAGTTTCCCGCCGGGCCGTCGCCTGCCACTGCGTGCCGCCGCCTGTAAACACGATGCCCGTGCAACGCGGTCCCGACTCCGACGTCTCAAGCAACAGACGTTCCACGTGGCAGCCCGTCATGATAGTCAGGTTCGGGCGGCGCGATGCCGGTTTCAAGAACGCTTTCGAGGTATTCCAGCGGATGCCGCGGCGCTGGTTGACGTCGAAATACGCGCTGCCACTATTGTCGCCGCCATTGAAATCGCTGGTTTTCGGAATGCCCACTTGCTGTGCCGCATCGCGGAACGCGTTCAGGATATCCCATGACAAGCGCTGTTTTTCCACGCGCCATTCGCCACCGACGCCATGGTTTTCCGACGCGCCGGCGTAGTAATCCTCGCTTTGTTTAAAGAGCGGCAAGACCTTGTCCCAGCGCCAGGAAGCGTCGTCCGTCAGGTCGGCCCAGTGGTCGTAATCGCCGGCCTGGCCGCGCATATAGATCATGCCGTTGATGGAGGAGCTGCCGCCCAGGACTTTTCCGCGCGGATAGATCAGGCTGCGTCCGCCCAGTCCCGCATCCGCCTGAGTGGAATACAGCCAGTCCGTGCGGGGATTGCCGATGCAATGCAGATAGCCGACGGGGATGTGGATCCACACGTAATCGTCCTTGCCGCCCGCTTCCACGAGTAAAACGTTGGCATCCTTGTCGCGCGTGAGCCGGTTGGCCAGCACGCAACCTGCCGTGCCGCCGCCCACGATGATGTAATCGTATTCGCCTGCCGATTCCAATGAAGCTCCTTTCGGTATGCCATCAAGCTGTCGCGCGGCGTGTCTCCCCACCGCGTCCCGTTACCAGAGTCTGTCTTTTTTCATGCATGCATGGCTGTTGAGCCGCCTTGAGATTACCACCAGTGCCGGGCCAGGGCGACATTAATCGTGGCTAGCAATACGGGCAAGCGTCACGGCAAGGCAAAAACAGCGCAAAACAGGGGTCGCCAAGCTGTGGATAAGCGTATGGATATCCACAGGGACGATATGTGCGTAAACGAAAAATTTTTCCGGCCGCGTTTTTTTGTCCAGAAACCGTCCCAGGCAGATACACCCCTTACTCAGCGCTTATCCGCACGCCAAGCGATTGTTTACAAGGATAAATCGGGACTTATCCACAGAAGATACCACCGTTAACTACTATTACTATTCTTGTATACGATCTTGTTAAGGTAAACCCGACAACGCGCGCTTTGCCTGCCCTTCGCCGTCAACAACGTCGGCAAGCCTCTCATCAAAAAACGGCAAGCCGCTTTTGCTGACAAAAAAAAATCCAGCCAACAACTGCGCGAAGAAAACCGGCGCGGCCGGCATCACGCCAACAGCACTGCCAAACCGTTTTGCAAAATGGAAACGTCAACAGGCCTGACCAGGCACTGGGCCAGCAAGCACTTCGATGACAAAAAAGGGGAAATTTACAACGATTGTGGATAAGTCACTTGATATCCACAGGATGACTTGTGAGTAAACACGAAGTTATGCGCAGGCCCGCATTTTATACAATTTTGCTCCTCGCGTGATACAGCGATTATGCACGCTTTATTTTGCGCGTAAACGCTTGATCCTGTTGAAAAAAAGCGACTTATCCACAGAAAAAAACGCGTTTACTATTACTACTATTTTTATATATGGCTTTATTGTAAACCGATAAAAAAAGCGGAAGTCCGGGGATATTTCCAAAAAGCAGGCAAAAACATCCAAAAAAAGAAGCCAACGCGACATCCAGATCCACTGCCAAACCGTCTTCCAGGAATCACGGAAATACCAGCGTCCGCAAAAAAACACCGCTTGTGATCGCTCAACGTTGATTGGCCAACAAGAACCATGCAGACGAAACACGTCAAACATGCCACTACAGCAAGAAAAATCGTGATTTTTGCTTGCCACTGTGGATAAGTGCCTGCATATCCACAGGATGAGATGTGGGAAAAGTCGATCTTTGTCCACAACCCAATTTTTATCCCAAACAAGTCCTCCGTAGATACAATGCTTGTACGCCTACTTTTTTGAGCGCTAAGTCGATGATTTTTCGACGGTATACCGACTTATCCACAAAAAAATGGCCGTTTACTATCACTACTATTTTTATGTATACATCTTTATTTAAAACACAGAGACAAACGCACACGGTGGAAAAGTCGCAGAAACGGCTGTGTTCACCGTGTAAACCGTTTTGCAATCCCCAAAACCTGTAAAAACAGCATGAAGTCACACAAAAAAATGCGTTTAGGCATCATCAGTGCCTTGCACGAAGAACAGCAGGGGCTGGTGGAAGCCATGCAAGGCCCCCAGAGGCGTTCACACGGCATGCGCGACTACACCCTGGGCACCCTGTGGAATATCGACGCTGTGTGCGTCCTGTCGCGTCTGGGCAAGGTTGCCGCTGCCATGACAGCTTCTATCCTTGTGGAAAAGTACGGAGTTACCCACATCGTCTTCACCGGCGTGGCCGGCAGTGGGGATAAACACGTGAAAGTCGGCGATATCGTGGTGGCCGAAGCGTTACTGCAGCACGATATGGACGCGCGTCCCCTGTTTCCCCGCTTCGAAGTACCGCTGACGGGACTGCAGCGCTTTGCTACGGACCTGGAACTGAGCACGCAACTGGCTGGCGCCGCGGAAGATTTCCTGCGTGATGATGTTTCCAGCGTACTCAAGGCGGCGGATATCGCGCAATTCAGTCTGCAACACGCACAGGTCCACCGCGGCCTGATCGCCAGCGGAGACCAGTTCATCAGCAGTGCCGCGCATATAAATCAGCTGAAAGACGATATCCCCGACCTGCTGGCCGTCGAAATGGAAGGCGCAGCCGTGGCGCAAGTGTGTTTTGAACTGGGCGTGCCGTTTACCGTCATGCGCACCATTTCGGATAACGCCAACGAAGAGGCCGCCGTCGACTTCATGCGTTTCGTGCAAACCGTCGCCTCGCCATACGCGTTCACGGTCATTCAGCAATTGTGCCAGCGCCTGGCCGGCTAATTGTAATCAAGCGTGCATAAAAAAGGGCAGAACCACTGGTTCTGCCCTTCATATTTCAAAACAAAGGAGCCTGAAAAATGTTCAGGGCTAGGCGCATTGCCGCAGGCAGTACGAATGTACGGCCAGGCAATGCAACAACGCCATGGACTTTTTCTCAGCCTCCTTTAGACACTCAGCATCATCAGACTGGCGTTACCGCCTGCTGCCGTCGTATTCACGCACAGTGCCCGCTCAGCGACCAGGCGCCACAAGGGGATGACACCCTCCTGCGTGGTGGCGATGGTGCTCACCAGGGCCCCTTCCCGGGCCGCCAGCAGCGGTTTGAGCTGGCCATCGAGGCTAGGCTCGATCATGGCGATCTGGAAATCATGCTGGACCGACTCCAGGCCGGTGACGATCTGGATGCGGTCTTTCAGCGCGGCCGGCAAGTCGCCCGGGATCAGCTCCGGCGCTTGCGCCAGCACCAGGGCCTGGTTACCGGTGGCCAGCACGGCGGCCAGCTGGTTCATCAGCGTGCCGGACGTCGTTGCCGCGCACAGAATCGTGCCGCGTGCGGCAAAGCTCAGGGTATTGCGTTCGCCTGTCGGGCCTGGCAAGACAGTGGTACTGCCCAGCAAGGTGGTGCGTGCGTATTCCTGCGCCAGTTGCTCGACCTTGTCGTGCCCATGCATCTTCGCCCACACGGTCAGCGCATCGAGCGCAGGCGGCGCCTGGCGCTGGTGCTGCGCGCCGGCCGGCGCATTGCGCTGCAAGCGTTTCAGGTACAAGGGGCCGCCGGCTTTCGGTCCCGTGCCCGATTTGCCTTCGCCGCCGAATGGCTGCACGCCGACGACGGCGCCGACGATGTTGCGGTTTACATAAATATTGCCCACGTGCGCGCGCTTGGTGATGAAAGCTATGGTTTCATCGATGCGCGTATGGATGCCCAGGGTCAAGCCGTAACCGCTGTCGTTGATCGATTGCACCAGTTGCGGCAGTGCGGAGCGCTTGTAGCGGATGACGTGCAGCACGGGGCCGAAGACTTCCTGCGTCAATTGCGCCAGCGACTTGATTTCCAGCACGGTCGGGGCGACAAACGTGCCTTTGACTGTGGGCAAATCGAGCGAATAATGGTCGATGGCCATGGTTTTCATCTTGTTGATGTGCGCCAGCAAGTTGCTTTGCGCTTCCGCATCGATGACGGGACCGATATCGGTGGCCAGGCGGTCAGGATTGCCAACGCGCAATTCCTGCATGGCGCCCTTGAGCATGTGGATGGTTTTGTCGGCGATTTCCGCTTGCAGGAATAGCACGCGCAAAGCCGAGCAGCGCTGGCCGGCGCTGTCAAAGGCCGACGACATCACGTCCTGCACCACTTGTTCCGGCAAGGCGGATGAATCGACGATCAGGGCATTCTGGCCACCCGTTTCAGCGATCAGGGGAATGTCGATGCCTTCAGCCACGGCCCTCGCTGCCAGGTTGCGGTTGATTAATTGCGCCACTTCCGTCGAGCCCGTGAAAATCACGCCTTTCACGCGCGCGTCATTGCACAGGCCGGCGCCGACGATCTCGCCACTGCCGGGCAAAAATTGCAGCGCGCCGCGCGGCACGCCCGCCGCATGCAGCAATTGCACGGCACGGTGGGCGATCAGCGGCGTTTGCTCGGCCGGCTTGGCCAGCACGACGTTGCCTGCCGCCAAGGCGGCCGCCAGCTGGCCCGTGAAGATGGCCAGCGGAAAGTTCCACGGGCTGATGCAGGTGACGGGACCGAGCGCCAGGGTGTTCGGCGCGTGTTCCACCTGCGCCGCGTAGTAGCGCAGGAAGTCGACGGCTTCGCGGATTTCCGCGATCGCGTTCGGCAGGGACTTGCCCGCTTCGCGCACGGCCAGGGCCATCAGCTCGATGTGATGCTCTTCGAACAGGTCGGCCGCGCGCTGCAAAGCTTGCGCGCGGATCGACGGTTGCGTGGTTTGCCAATCCATGGCGTATGCGCTGGCGCTGGCCAGGGCCGTTTCCACGTCGGCCGGACCGGCTTCCATGACCTTGCCCACGACATCGTCGTGCTGGGCCGGATTGTGCAGCATGTGCGTGGGGCCATTCAGGCTGACGGCGCCATCGATCAGCGGCGCTGCCTGCCATGACTGTTGCTGCGCCAGGCCGGTGGCCAGGGTGCGCAAGGTGTCTTCATTCGACAGGTCCAGGCCGGCCGAGTTCTTGCGTTCGCTGCCAAACATGTCCAGCGGCAGCGGAATCGACGGGTGCGGCAAGCCGCCCTGCAGACGCGCCTGCTCAAGGGGATCGCGGATCAGGCTATCGATGGCCACGCTTTCGTCGACGATCTGGTTGACGAACGACGAGTTGGCGCCGTTTTCCAGCAGGCGGCGCACCAGATAGGCCAGCAGGGTTTCATGCGAACCGACGGGGGCGTAGATGCGGCAAGGCTTGTCCAGATTGTCGGGACCGACGACCTGGTCATACAGCGTCTCTCCCATGCCGTGCAGGCACTGGAATTCATAGTCGGTGATGCCGTCGCGCTTCGCCCAGGTATAGATGGTCGACAGGGTTTGCGCGTTGTGCGTGGCAAATTGTGGATAGATCAGGCTGCTGGCGGCCAGCAGTTTTTGCGCGCATACGAGGTAAGAGACGTCCGTGTAGACCTTGCGCGTGTAGACGGGATAGCCTTCCTGGCCATCGACTTGCGCGCGTTTGACTTCCGCATCCCAATACGCACCTTTCACCAGGCGCACCATGAACTTGCGGCCGCTGCGGCGCGCCAGGTCGATCAGGTAATCGATGGCGAAAGGGCAACGCTTTTGATACGCCTGCACCACGTAGCCGATGCCGTCAAAGCCTGCCAGGTCCGCATCGAAAGCCAGCGCTTCCATCAGGTCCAGCGACAGTTCCAGGCGGTCCGTTTCTTCCGCATCGATGTTGAAGCCGATGTTGTACTGTTTGGCCAGCAACAGCAGCGCCTTGACTTTCGGCAGCAATTCTTCCATGACGCGGGCGCGCTGGGCGCGGCTGTAGCGCGCGTGCAGGGCCGACAGTTTCACGGAAATGCCTGGGCCGTTGCGGATGCCGCGCCCGTTCGACGCCTTGCCGATGGCATGGATCGCCGTTTCGTACGAGGCGTAATAGTTGGCCGCATCCTGTTGTGTCAGGGCCGCCTCGCCCAGCATGTCGTACGAGTAGCGGTAGCCGCGTGTTTCATTCTCGCGGCTGTTCTTCAACGCTTCCTCGATGGTCTGGCCCGTCACGAACTGGTTGCCCAGCATGCGCATGGCCAGGTCGACGCCCTTGCGTATCAGCGGTTCGCCGCCCTTGGCGATGAGCTTGCTCATGGCCGAACCGAGGCCCGATTCGCTGCTGGTACTGACCAGTTTGCCCGTAATCAGCAAGCCCCAGGTGGCAGCATTCACGAACAGCGACGGCGATTCGCCCAGATGCTTGCGCCAGTCGCCCTTGCTGATCTTGTCGGCAATCAGACGGTCGGCCGTTTGACTGTCGGGTATACGCAACAGCGCTTCAGCCAGACACATCAGTGCAACACCCTCTTCCGACGACAGCGAGAACTCGTGCATCAATGCATCGACGCCGGAGGCGCGTGTGCGTTTTTGGCGCACGTTCGAGACCAGGCGGTGCGCCAGCGCTTGTCCCTCTGCCGTCGTTTCGGTACTGCTGGGGCGTACTTGTTGCAACAGCCACTGCACGCCGGAAACCTCATCGCGCCTATAGGCGGCGGTGATGGCGGCGCGTTGTGGTGTTGCTTCGGGCAGGATTTCCGCCTGGAATGCAGCAAAAGGAATCGGGGTAAAAGCCGAGGGGCCTGCAGGGTGCATAAGTGCTCTTTACAAGGAAAATGGGGACGAAAACTGACGTAATTCTTGCTCTTTTTTGGTGCAAAAAAATACAGAAAGTCGGACGTTAAGATGATTCGATTGTAAAGGGGATTCTTATGGATTAATTCTGGTAATACAGGGGGCTAGCAATAGATAGTTTTTGATGCGACAATTTAACCAAATAATATTAATTTGGGGGTGATAGGAATGCTGGACAAGATCAGTAAGAAAATCTTGATGGAATTGCAGAGCGATGGACGCATCAGCAATGTGGAGCTGGCCGCGCGCGTGAACCTGTCGCCGGCTGCCTGCCTGGAGCGCGTGCGCAAGTTGCACGAATCCGGTTACATCATGGGTTATACGGCCCAGTTGAACCCGCAGCTGCTCGATGTCTCGCTGCTGGTGTTCATCGAAGTGGTGCTCGATCGCACGACACCGGAAGTGTTCGATGCCTTCAAGCATAGCGTACAAATCATTCCAGAGGTACTGGAATGTCATATGGTGGCCGGCGGTTTCGATTACCTGGTCAAGGCGCGCGTCAAGGACATGGCCGCCTACCGCGAATTCCTGGGCAAGACCTTGCTGCAGAAGGGTGTGCGGGAAACCCACACTTATGCCGTCATGGAAGAGGTCAAAAACACCACCAAATTGCCAATTAAGTGACCTCGGTGTAGCCAGCCCACTTTTCTGATTGAGCTATCGGAACAAATGTTGTAGGGTGGAACTACACACTGCTATCCGGTAGCCGCCTGAAACGCCGCGCAGACGTTACGTTCAGGGTGCAAGGTGGGCAATCGTGCCCATCCGCATACGGTTACAGCACGTCCCCGCAGGGACGTGACGGGTTCGCGCAGCGGGGGACAAATGAAGCAGTTGCAGCATCAGCTGGTGCGTTTCTTTGTATTCACGATCCTGGCCATGGCCGTTGCCTGTTGCCTGGCCTATCTGCTGCTGCTATCGGGCGGCGACCATCCGTATCTGATTGCCTGCGTGGCTGCCGCTATCGGCGCCGCGCTGCTGGCGTTCGCCGGCCGTCCGCGCGGCGAGCCGGGCTTGCACCAGTTTGCCGATACGGTCGGCAATGCCATCGACGCCATCATGATAGGCGCGGCGGAAACCTCGTATTTTGTCGATTCCGTCAAACAGAAGGTGGAACTCGATGTGCGCACGGCCAGCGACATCGCCGACAGTTCCGCACAAAATGCCATGATGACGGAAAAGATCGCCGCCAATGCGGAACGGGCCGCCAAGGTGGCCGCCGGCGTGCGCGTGGAAAGCGTGGCGGCGCGCGCCGAAGTGGATCAGGGCTTGCACCGCATCAATAAGGCACGCGAGGAAGCGCAAGGTGCTTCCAGCACGATGCTGAGCTTGCAGGAAAAATCCAAACGCATCACGGGCTTTACGGAAGCCATTTCCGATATTTCCGCGCGCACCAACTTGCTGGCGCTGAACGCCGCCATCGAAGCGGCGCGTGCCGGCGAACATGGGCGTGGTTTTGCCGTGGTGGCCGGTGAAGTGCGGCAATTGGCGCAGCGCACCAAGGAAGCCTCCGATGAAATCAGCGTGATGGTGCGCGAAATCAATGAACAGTCGGAAAAAGCTGCGCGTGGCATGAGTTCGCTGGCGGCCGGTGTCACGGAAGCGGCGCGCAATGTGGAAAGCGTGCACGCCTCGCTCAGCCATATCGAGGAATCGTCGGGTGTGTCGGAAGACGAGATCGGGCAAATCGCCCGCGCCTCGCGCGAACACGTCGATACGACGCAGCTGATCGCCGATGCCATCCTGCAAATCCGCGACAGCATGCTGTCGACGAATGCCGAATTGCCGCGCGCCACGCAGTCGGCCATGGCCCTGGCAGAGCGGGCCGAAGTGATCGCCGGCGCCCTCGGCGAATCGAGCGTGGCCACGCCGCACGACGAGATCCGCGAGGCGGCCCAGCGCGCCGCGCGGGAGGTGGGCAAACTCTTCGAGCAAGCCATCGCGTCGGGGCGCATCACGCGCGAAGCCCTGTTCGACCGCCATTATCGCCCCATTCCGAATACCAATCCGCCCAAGCACAACACGAAATTCGATGCCTTTACGGACAAGGTGCTGCCCGACCTGCAGGAAGGCGTGCTGGCCGCCCTGCCGCACCTGGCGTATGCGGGCGCCGTCGACAACAATGGATATTTTCCGACGCACAACAAGAAATTCTCCCAGCCGCTGACGGGAGATTACGCCACCGATATGGTGAATAACCGCACCAAGCGCATCTTCAGCGACCGCACGGGCAAGCGCTGCGGCAGCAACACCAGGGCGTTCCTGTTGCAGACGTACAAGCGCGACACGGGTGAAGTCATGCACGATTTATCCGTGCCGATCCACGTCGATGGCAAGCACTGGGGCGGTTTCAGGATTGGTTATAGATCCAGTAATCATGCATAAAAAAAGCCTGATGCATGTGCATCAGGCTTCGATTTGATCCATATCAGCAGTTACTCAATATGCGGTTTCGGCGCCACACCGCCACCGGCCGCCGTGGCCGTGCGCAAGGTGGGCGTGTTCATGCTTTCCAGGTGGTTGCGCAGCCATTTGTGGGCGGGGCTGCGGGCGTCGCGCTCGTGCCACAGCATGTCCAGGTGAACGGCCGGCAAGGTCAATGGCAAATCCTTGTGCAGCAGCGATTCCGTCATGCCCGTCGAGGCGATCAGATGGCGCGGCAAGACCGTGATCAGGTCGGAATTGGCGACGACGCGCCCGGCCGTGAAGAACTGGTTGACCGTCAGCAAGATGCGCCGTTCGCGGTGGATCTGCGACAGGGCCTCGTCGATCAAGCCATGCGCGCGGCCGGAAAAGCTCACCAATAAATGGTTCGCCGCGCAGTAGTTATCCAGGGTCAATTCCTTGTCGGCCAGCGGATGGCCGCGCCGCATCACGCACACATACTTGCCGGAATACAGGCGCTCGTGGCGGATGGGCGAACCCGTTTCGCTCGACAATTGCGCCGCCACGCCGGGAAAGAAGCCCACGGCCAGGTCGATATCGCCGCGCAGCAGCATGGGTCGCGGTTCGCGCGTGGTCAGCGGCATCATGCGCACGTTGACACCCGGCGCCTCGCGTTCGATCGAGCGCATCAGCGAGGGCAACCAGAACGCGGCCGTCGCATCGGCCATGGCCATGCGGAAAGTGGCGTGGGTCTTCGACACGTCGAAGGTTTCCGGCGTGACAGCCGCTTCCAGGCTGGCCAGGGCCGAGCGCACGGACGGCCACAGCGCTTCGGCACGGGGCGTCGGTTTCACGCCATACGCCGTGCGGATCAGCAATTCGTCACCGAGGCTCTCGCGCAGGCGTTTGATGGCGTTCGATACCGCCGGCTGCGTCATCGCCAGGTGGCCGGCTGCGCGCGTCAGGTTTTGTTCCGTCATGACGGCGTCGAAAACACGCAGCAAGTTCAGATCCAGCGTCAGAAAACTCATGGAAAGCCCAAGATAAAAGTTGAATTGATTACTTAAGAGTGTAAACCGCGCCGGGCACGAATATTTTCACTCGTCAAAAAATATTACAGTTTCCATTCACGATTCATATAATTGGTATCAAGAAATGGAATTAGATTTATATGTTGCACTGCACTATAGTACTGGCAAATTCTATAATGCACTGGAACACTATGTCTACCTTCGCCTCCGCCCTGTACGCAGTATCCGCACCCGTGCTGGAGATTTCCCTGCTGAACGCCCTGCAACTCGTGCTGGTGATCGTGGCCGTGGGCGCCTTCGCCCTGCTGTTCAAGCCTTTGCTGGTGGGTATCGCCCGCGCCATGGTGCTGCTGGTGCGTCCCAAGCTGAGCCGCGAAGAGCGCCTGGCGCGCCAGCAGATGCGCGAAGCGCAAGCCTTGAAGCGCACCCTGGGCAAGATGGATGGCGTGTCGCCAAGCAATGCCGCCGAACTGCGCGCCCTGTCGACGCGCGCCTGAGCAATCAACTGTTGCAGATGACAAGCCGGCCTGCGCCGGCTTTTTTTACGCCCGCGTTTTGCTTCAGCTCATATCGCCCAGCAAATGCGCGCGCAACAAGGTGTCGGCCGGATGGGCGCCGATCCAGATTTTCAGCAGCGCATTGTAAAAAGCCAGGTCCGGCACCGTGTCGCCCACCTGCTTGCCGTTCAGCTTGCACAATGTGCCCTCTTCCGGCAGCCAGTCCACGGTCAGGATGTCACCCTTTTTCAGGCCGGGCACCATTTCAAACATGGCGCCGAACTGCATCGTCTGGCTCAGCAGGCGCGTGCGGTCGGCCTGGTCGGAACTGCGCTTCAAGCCTTGCATGAAGGCTAGACCCAGTTCGTCGGAAGTGATGTCGCGCAGCATGACGATTTCCAGACGGCGCGGCCCGGGCAGGGCCAGGATGTCGGCCAGCCGGGTTTTCTTTTCCGGCAGGTAAAGCGCAATCGTATAGACCTTGAAGATGATCTTGTAGCGCACGCCAGCGCCGTTGAGTTTCAATTCGCGGCTGGCCAGCTGCACCGTGTCGTCCAGCTTGACGCCGCCGACCTCGACGGCCAGCGCCGCTTGTGCCAAGGCGGCGCACAGGCAGGCGGCGGCCAGGGTGCGGCCCAAACGGGATGTGCTTATTTGCATCTTCTACCTTCGTGGAAACCATGGGCTGTGGATAAGTCAGCACACAGTGTAGAACAGTTGGCAGAAGCTGGCGCCACGCAGAAGTAGCCCAGAAGTGGCGCGGGAGAAAAGCTTAGGTTTTTGCGGCGGGCAGTTCTGCCTGCAGGCGTTCGTACTTGGCCATCAATTGCTCCGGGCTTTCGCGCCAGGCGGGATTGAAGGGGATGCAGCTGACGGGGCACACTTGCTGGCATTGCGGCTCGTCAAAGTGGCCCACGCATTCGGTACACTTGTTGGGATCGATTTCGTAGATTTCCGCGCCCATGTAGATCGCGTCATTCGGGCACTCGGGCTCGCAAATATCGCAATTGATGCATTCATCGGTGATCAGTAATGCCATGATTTCACTCTTACTTATTGCGATGATGCAGCGTTGGCGGCAATCTTGTTTTGCAGCCAGCGGTTCACCGAGGGAAAGACAAACTTGGAGACGTCGCCGCCCAGCGCCGCGATTTCGCGCACGATGGTGCCCGAAATGAACTGGTACTGGTCGGACGGCGTCAGGAACATGGTTTCGACATCGGGCAGCAGGTAGCGGTTCATGCCGGCCATCTGGAATTCGTATTCGAAGTCGGAGACGGCACGCAAGCCGCGCACGATGACTCTCGCTTCATGCTTGCGCACGAAATCCTTGAGCAGGCCGGAAAAGCTTTCCACTTGCACATTCGGATAGTGGCCGAGCACTTCGTTGGCGATTTCCAGGCGTTCGTCGAGCGAGAAAAACGGTTGCTTGTTCTTGCTGTCGGCCACACCGACGATCAGCTTGTCAAACAGACCCGATGCGCGGCGCACCAAATCTTCATGACCGCGCGTGAGCGGATCGAATGTTCCTGGATAAACGGCTACAACCATTGCGGCTCCCTGATGATGCACCAATATAGACGCGCATTATGCCTGAAATTGGTGACCACCTTGGTGCCGCGCCTCGGGCCAGGGAGCCTTTTTGCCTCATTTATAGGCAGATTCAGGCAGTTGCCGGCACTTTGTTGTAAGTTAGCAAATGATAATAAACGGTGCCTGCCTTGTCGGCGCGGATGACTTCCCACGGCGCCATCCAGTCCGGTTTGTCCAGTTCGCTGTTTTCATCGAACACCATCGACAAGCCCGATTCCGCGTATACCATGCCGCCTTCCTTGAGCAGGTTGGCGCACAGCGGCAACACTTTCGCCAGGAAATCTTGCTGGTAGGGCGGATCGAGGAAGATCAGGTCGAAACGCTGGCCGCGCGATGCCAGCCCTTGCGCCGTCAGCAGGGCGTCGCCGCGCAGCAGTTGCACATTATCGGCGCGCAATTTCGCCTTGTTTTCTTCCAATTGGCGGATCACGGGCGTGTGGGTGTCGACCATGGTGACGGCGGCGGCGCCGCGGCTGGCCGCTTCGAAGCCCAGTGCGCCGCTGCCGGCGAACAGGTCCAGCACCTGGGCGTTGGACCAGTCGCCATCGCGCAAGTGGTTGATCCAGTTAAATACGGTTTCGCGCACGCGGTCTGGTGTCGGGCGCAAGCCCAGTGCCTGCAAAACAGGCAGCACGGAGCGCTTCCACTGGCCGCCGATGATGCGCACCTGGTTCGGTGGCGGCGCGTGGTGGACGGGGACTTTGGCGGGTTTTTTAGTTTTCTTTTGCATGGGTATTTCTTCAATTCGGTGGCGGCCACTATAGCATATGGCCCCCTCCCCCCTGCTGGCGCTGCCTCTCTATTTGGGCTGTGTGGCCAGGGAATTGAAATCGTCGATCCAGCCCTGCATGCGCTTGACGGCGTGGGCCTTTTGCGCCGGCGTGGCGATCTTGATCACCGTCAAGACCATCTGCGCTGTGCTCGCTTCGTAGCTGTCAAAAAAAGCCTTGCGCTCCGAGTGTTCCAGGCGCTCGAAACTGTCCTTGATCAGGGTCGTGATCAAGCCCACGGTGGCTTCCTTGCCGAGTTTTTCCTGGTGGACTTTCTTGACCAGGTTCAACACATTCTGCTGGCGCCGCGTGCGTTCGTCGAGCCATATCTCATTGTTCAGCGGACGCGCATCGGACGCCTTGCGGATGATGGCTTCCTGCTCGCTGCTGAAGCTGCCGAACCACAGTTCGAACTGCTCCATGGCTTTCTTGTAGCGCAGTTTCTGGCGCTTCTCCTGGTCGCCGCTCAGGTATTTCTTGCGGTAATCATCATTGTTCGATTTGAACTTCTTTTCCATCTGCGCGATTTGCTCGGGTTTGAGCGAGCGCGCCAGATCGGCCAGTTCGGGCGCCGCCTTCAGCAACAGCGCCTGGGTGCGCTGCTTGATCTCGCTGTAATCCATCATCAGGTCCGCCTGCGTGATATTGCCTTGCAGCTGCTTCTGGCCCGTGCGCAGGATTTCCACGTAATCTTTCAATTGCGTCTTGCGGTGCCAGTCGAACATCTTGTCGATATCGTCGCGCACCCAGTCTTTCTGCTCGCGGTCGAGGTCGACATACGCGTTCAGCCACCAGTACAGCACGGTATCGCCATTGTTGTAGGCCAGGCGCAAGCCGCTGCAACCGGCCATGACAACGAGCATGATGGCCAGCAGGGCATAAGTAAAACGCCCAAAGGGCGTGGAATACGGGGCCTGCGTGTTAAAATTTTTCATATTCTTAACTTATAAAAGACGGTCTATGAACGTTGTCATTCTCGCAGCCGGTATGGGCAAACGCATGCAGTCGGCACTGCCCAAGGTATTGCACCCGTTGGCGGGCAAGCCGCTGTTGTCGCACGTCATCGACACGGCGCGCGGCCTGGCGCCGTCCCGATTATGCGTGATTTACGGGCATGGGGGCGCAGCGGTGCTGAAGTTGCTTGACGGCTACAATGCCAGCCACGCCGTGCAGATCGATGCCGCTGAGCAAGCGCAGCAATTGGGTACCGGTCATGCCGTCCAGCAAGCGCTACCTTTGCTCGATGACAGCGTGCCGACCCTGATCCTGTACGGCGACGTGCCGCTGACCAGCGCCGTTTCCCTGCAGCAGCTGGTGAAGGCGGCCGGTCAGGACAAGCTGGCCATCTTGACCGTGGAACAGGACGATCCGTTTGGCCTGGGCCGCATCGTGCGCGAGCACGGCGCCATCGTGCGCATCGTCGAAGAAAAGGATGCCACGCCAGAAGAGCGCGCGATCAAGGAGATCAACAGCGGCATCATGGTCGCGCCCACCGTGCAACTGAAGCAATGGCTGTCGGCCTTGTCGAATGACAATGCGCAAGGGGAATACTATTTGACCGATATCGTCGCCCAGGCTGTCGCCGATGGCGTGGCCGTCACCTCGGCCCACCCTGCCGCCGTGTGGGAAGTGGCGGGCGTCAACAGCAAGGTGCAGCTGGCCCAGCTCGAACGCATCCACCAGAACAATATCGCGCAAGCGCTGCTGGAACGGGGCGTGACCCTGTTGGACCCTGCCCGTATCGATGTGCGCGGCGAACTCATTTGCGGCCGCGATGTCACCATCGATGTCGGCTGCGTGTTCGAAGGCCGTGTGGAACTGGGCGACGGCGTGCGCGTGGGCGCCAACAACGTCTTCATCAATGCCACCGTGGCCGCTGGCGCGCACATCAAACCGTTCTGCCATATCGAGGACGCCATCGTCGGCGCCGCCTCCATCATTGGCCCGTACGCACGCCTGCGCCCGGGTACGGTCCTGGCGGAAGACGTGCATATCGGCAATTTCGTCGAAGTGAAAAACAGCCAGATCGCCGCCCACAGCAAGGCCAATCACCTGGCCTACATCGGCGACGCCACCATCGGCTCCAAGGTCAACATCGGCGCCGGCACGATTACCTGCAACTACGATGGCGTGAACAAGTTCCGCACGGTGATTGAAGACGACGCTTTCATTGGCAGCGACAGCCAGCTGATCGCGCCCGTCACCGTCGGCAAGGGCGCCACTCTGGGCGCCGGCACGACCTTGTCAAAAGATGCGCCGGCCGGCAAGCTGACCGTTTCGCGCGCGCGCCAGGTGACCATCGATGGCTGGACGCGTCCCGTAAAAATCAAGAAGTAAGCGCAGCACATTCGGTATGCATGATGCCGTCAGCCTGTCCGGGCTGGCGGCGTTTTTTTATGCCTGTGGATAATCCTGTGGAGCGTTGGCTGGCAACCCGGGATAAGTTACGCCATTCTTCGTATCCGGTATTTGCTCTGCATTGTCGAGTGTGGATAAGCATGTGAACAAGCATGCGCACAAGTGATGGATAAGCCCGGTATAAGCTGCGTATAAACAGTAAAAAACCTGTGGAAAAGACGGGACAAGTTATCGGGTTCAGCTTGCTGTTCCAGCGTGCAGGCCAGCTGGCGCAGGCTGAAAGGTATCCCCGATTTTTTGCCTGTCCGGATTGTGGATAAACTTGTGCGTAATTGGCGCATAAGTCATGAATAACTTCCAAGTCATTGTATTACAAGGATATTTCTTGTTTTCTTGTGGAGGTTGCTTGTGGGTAAAGCTGTGCAAAAGCCTGTGATCAAGGCGTGGGCAAGCGCTGGATAAGCCGGTATAAGTTTTATCCGGGGGGGGCGATGTAGCGTTGTTGCGAAGCTTCATGCGAGGCTGGATGTGGCGGCCGTGGAAATCGGTGATTTTCATGCTGTGGATAAACTTGTGTATAAGCAGGCAGAAATTTGGGGATAAGCCGGGATAACTTCTCTGCCAGCCTGCTTCACACAGCGATGCGCGTCTCGAATTTGCTGCGAAACGTGGAAAAATAGCTTTTGACGTTGCGCACATTCGCATGCGCGGCAAACAGGCGATGCGCCAGCGCATGGTAGGCGGGCATGTCGGCCACCTGCACCATCAGCACGAAATCGGGCCCGGGCGAGACGCGGTAGCATTGCAGCACGGCCGCTTCCTCCGCCACCAATTGTTCGAATTCCGCCATGCGTTCCGCCGCCTGCACGTCGAGCGTGATTTCCACGATGGCCGTCAGGCGCGCACCCACCAGCTGCGGCGCGACGATGGCCACTTGCCGCTCGATGACGCCGCTTTCCGTCAAATGCTTGACCCGCCGCAAACAGGTGGGCGCCGAGACGTGCACCGAGCGCGCCAGCTCACTGTTGGTTTGCGACGCATCAATTTGCAAGGCGTTCAGGATGCGACGATCAATCTCGTCGAGAGTAATATTGCTAGGGTTCATGATTTTGATGAATTGGAGAATATATCGAGTATAAATGAAATAATATTTCATCGTAAAATAGGTATGAAATATTCAGTCAAAAATACACGGATTTAGAAAGCATATTTCATACGCTCTGCATTAGCATGCTTGCATTGATTAACTTAGACAGAGGTTTCCATGTGCGGCATCGTCGGCGCGGTAGCGCAACGTAATATCACTCCCATCCTGGTCGAAGGCTTGAAGCGCCTGGAATACCGCGGCTACGATTCCTGCGGCATCGCCCTGCATGCGGATGGCCGTTTGCAGCGTTCGCGCTCCACCTCGCGCGTGGCCGAGCTGGAAAAGCAGATCGCCGAAGAAGGCTTGAGCGGTTTTACGGGCATCGCCCACACGCGCTGGGCCACGCATGGCGCCCCTGTCTCCTTCAATGCCCACCCGCACTTTTCCCCAACGGAAGAGAACGCCCGCGTGGCGCTGGTGCATAACGGCATCATCGAAAACCATGACGAACTGCGCGCGGAACTGACGGCCTTGGGTTACGTCTTCCAGAGCCAGACGGACACGGAAGTGATCGCCCACCTGGTCGAGCACATGTATAACGGCGACCTGTTCGAGACCGTGCAGCAGGCCGTGAAACGCCTAGCCGGCGCGTATGCGATTGCCGTGTTCTGCCGCGACGAGCCGCACCGCGTGGTCGCCGCGCGCCAGGGTTCGCCCCTGATCGTCGGCCTGGGCAATGGTGAAAACTTTGTCGCCTCGGACGCCATGGCCCTGGCCGGCACGA
Source organism: Janthinobacterium leeuwenhoeki (assembly GCF_051380795.1). NCBI lineage: Bacteria > Pseudomonadati > Pseudomonadota > Betaproteobacteria > Burkholderiales > Oxalobacteraceae > Janthinobacterium > Janthinobacterium leeuwenhoeki. Next base: position 124,087 of record NZ_JBNYXT010000010.1, on the reverse strand, counting down.
CCGACCAGATCATCTACCTGGAAGAAGGCGATGTGGTCGACCTGCAACTGTCGCGCTGCTGGATCGTCGACGTCGATGGCAAGCCCGTCGAGCGCGAAGTGAAGACGGTGCATGCGCACACGGGCGCGGCCGAGCTGGGCCCGTACCGCCACTACATGCAAAAGGAAATCTTCGAGCAGCCGCGCGCCATCGGCGACACACTGGAAGGCGTGACGGGCATCATGCCGGAACTGTTCGGCGACAACGCCTATGCCATCTTCAAGCAGATCGACCGCGTACTGATCCTCGCCTGCGGCACCAGCTCGTATGCGGGCATGACGGCCAAGTACTGGATCGAGGCGATTGCCAAGGTGCCCGTCAGCGTGGAAGTGGCCAGCGAATATCGCTACCGCGACAGCGTGCCGCACCCGAACACCCTGGTCGTCACCATTTCGCAAAGCGGCGAAACGGCCGACACCCTGGCCGCCCTGAAACATGCGCGCAGCCTGGGCATGCAGCACACCTTGACCATCTGCAACGTGGCCACCAGCGCCATGGTGCGTGAATGCGCCTTGGCCTACATCACGCGTGCCGGCGTGGAAGTGGGCGTGGCATCGACCAAGGCCTTCACGACGCAGCTGGCCGGCCTGTTCCTGCTGACCCTGTGCCTGGCGCAAGTCAATGGCCGCTTGAGCGAAGAACAGGAAGCGGCGCACCTGAAAGCCATGCGCCACCTGCCCGTCGCCATCGCGTCCGTCCTGGCGCTGGAACCGCAAATCATCGCCTGGTCCGAGGAATTCGCACGCAAGGAAAACGCCCTCTTCCTGGGCCGCGGCATGCATTACCCGATCGCCCTGGAAGGCGCCTTGAAACTGAAGGAAATTTCCTACATTCACGCCGAAGCGTACCCTGCCGGTGAACTGAAGCACGGCCCGCTGGCCCTGGTGACGAATGAAATGCCGGTCGTCACCATCGCGCCGAATGACGCCCTGATCGAAAAGCTCAAATCGAACATGCAGGAAGTGCGCGCCCGCGGCGGCCAGCTGTACGTCTTCGCCGACGTCGACTCGCGCATCAGCTCCGGCGAAGGCTTGCACGTCATCCGCCTGCCCGAGCACTACGGCGATTTGTCACCGATCCTGCACGTGGTGGCACTGCAATTGCTGGCGTATCACACGGCGCTGGCGCGTGGCACGGATGTGGACAAGCCACGCAATTTGGCGAAGTCGGTGACGGTGGAGTAATAAATCTCTGCATCAATGCGATTGATGTAAAAATTAACTTGAATATTTAGAGGCTGTAAGATATATTTGCATCATGAAAATTGATGCAAATATTTCTCCTATTGTCGACTTGCTTCACCTGCAAGGTGGCTATTCTTTCCGCGGTTCCATAGAAGGAGCTGTGGATGGGAATGCGCTGGCTGTGCAGATGAAGGACGTCAACCCCGAGCGCGGTGTGCATTGGTCCGGCGTGCTTCGCACCAATTTGAGCACGCATAGATCGCCAGCTTGGCTGAAAGAAGACGATATTCTTCTTGTCTCCAAAGGCGCGCGCTTTTACGCGGTTTGCCTGGATCGTCCGCCCCACCCTGCCGTCTGCAGCCCTCACTTTTTTCACCTGCAAGTAAAGTCGACAGCGATGCTCATGCCAGCATTTGTTGCCTGGCAAATCAATCAAGCTCCATTTCAGCGGCAACTGCAACAGGCTGCCGAAGGTAGCAGCCAACTCAGCATCCGCCGCCCATTGCTGGAAGCACTCACACTCAGTATTCCGTCGTTGCAAATCCAGCAAAGCATCGTCGCGCTGGCCGAACTTGCACGTCAGGAGCGTCAAACACTCAAGCAACTTATTCGCAACCGCGAACAACAAATCAATGCACTCGCTGACGGCCTGTTTCCGACAGCGAACTTACATTTGCAGGGAAATCCATGAACGATCTCAATATCAAAATCAACGCGGTCAGCCAGGACGAAATCAATGGTGCAGTATGGAGCGCGTGTGACACCTTCCGTGGTACGGTGGATCCCAGCATCTACAAGGACTTTGTACTCACCATGCTGTTTCTCAAGTATGTGTCGGACGTTTGGCAGGATCACTACGACAATTACAAAAAACAATATGGCGATCATCCTGAGCTGATCAAGGAAATGCTCAAGAACGAGCGTTTTGTCTTGCCAGCGAGCGCCAGTTTCTATTCGCTGCATAGCTTGCGCCACAGCGCCGGTAACGGCGAGCGTATCGACAAAGCTTTGCATGCCATTGAAGATGCGAACTTGACCAAGCTGCGTGATGTTTTTCAAGACATCAGCTTCAACTCCAACAAACTGGGCGATGAACAGCAGAAAAATGACATCCTGCGTCATCTGCTGGAAGATTTTGCAAAGCCAGCACTGGATTTACGGCCTAGCCGTGTCGGCACCCTGGATGTGATTGGCAATGCCTATGAATTCCTGATCAAGAATTTCGCATCCACCAGTGGCAAAAAAGCCGGTGAATTCTATACTCCGCCGGAAGTATCGTCATTGATGGCGCGCCTGATGACGCCGCAGGAAGGCGATGAAATTTGCGACCCTACTTGCGGTTCAGGTTCCCTGCTGATGAAGTGCGGCCGTCTGGTGCGCGAGAAGACGGGCTCGCGCAAATATGCGCTATACGGGCAAGAAGCGATAGGCAGCACTTGGGCATTGGCCAAGATGAATATGTTCTTGCATGGCGAAGATAACCATCGCATCGAGTGGGGCGATACCATTCGCAATCCCAAGCTGTTGGATAGCGTATCGAGCTTGAAACACTTTGATATCGTTGTCGCCAATCCTCCGTTCAGCCTCGAAAAGTGGGGTCATGAGGGCGCCGATACAGATAAATTCAGCCGCTTCCGCCGCGGCGTGCCGCCACGTACCAAGGGCGACTACGCATTCATTCTGCACATGGTGGAAACCATGAAACCCGGAACTGGGCGCATGGCGGTAGTGGTGCCGCATGGCGTGCTGTTCCGCGGCGCGGCAGAGGGCCGCATTCGCCAGAGACTGATTGAAGAAAACTTGCTCGACATAGTAATTGGTTTGCCTGAAAAACTGTTCTACGGCACGGGTATTCCAGCTGCGGTGTTAGTACTGCGCAAGAACAAGAGCGACGACAAGGTGCTGTTCATCGATGCCAGCCGTGATTTTGAAGCAGGGAAGAATCAGAACTTCCTGCGCGAAACTGACTTGCAACGTATCTTGGACACTGCATTCACACGGCAGGGGTCAGATAAGTACGCCTACCTGGCCAGCCCTTCCGAGATCGCCGAAAACGACTTCAACCTCAATATTCCGCGCTATGTCGATACTTTCGAGGAGGAAGCAGAGATCGACCTGATGGCTGTGCGCAAGGAGCGCGAACAACTCAAGGCGGAGCTTGCAGTTCTGGAAGCACAGATGGCGGTGTACTTGAAGGAACTGGGCTATGAGTGATAACAGCAAGCCTATCGTGGATCAAGGCGAATTGGTTCTTTACACATCAGAGGATGGCAACGCGACGTTCTTCCTGCGAGCGCAAGGTGGTACTGTCTGGTTGACACAAATGGAATTGGCGGAACTGTTTCAGTCCACCAAACAGAACATCAGTCTGCACGTTAAAAACGTGTTGTCGGAAGGCGAGTTGGACGTCAATTCAGTTGTCAAGGAAGACTTGACAACTGCCGCTGACGGCAAGCGCTATCGTACCAAACTGTTCAATCTGGACATGATCCTGGCGGTTGGCTACAGGGTCAAATCTCCGCGTGGCACACAGTTCCGCCAGTGGGCAACGACGCATTTGCGCGAATACCTGGTCAAAGGTTTCGTCATGGATGACGTGCGGATGAAAGACCCGGTGGGTTGGGATTATTTTGACGAACTGCTTGAACGTATCCGTGACATACGGGCTTCCGAAAAGCGCTTCTACCAAAAAGTGCGCGACCTGTTTGCCTTGTCTGTGGATTACAAAGCCAATGCTGGCATGGTCGGTCCCTTCTTTGCCGAAGTACAAAACAAAATGCTGTACGCCGTTACCCGGCAAACCGCCGCCGAACTGATCGTCAATCGTGCCGATCCCAGCCAACCGAATATGGCGTTGACGGCATGGAAGGCGAAGCGCATCTGCAAGACGGACGTTATCGTTGCCAAGAACTACCTCAACGCGGAAGAAATCGATCACCTGAACCGTATGGTCACCGCCTTCCTGGAGTTTGCCGAACTGCGCATCCGCCAGCGCAAGCAGTTGACGATGGCCGACTGGAGACTATACGTCGATAACTTCATTCAGTTCAATGAAAGCCCCTTACTAAAAGGCGCCGGACGCATGAGCCATGACGCCATGCTCAAGGTCGCCTATGAGCGATATGAACAGTTTGATGGACAGCGGCGCAAGACTGAGGCGATTGAAGCTGACAGTACCGATTTGAAGGAACTGGAGCAGGTGGAAAAGCAGTTGAGCAAGAAAGGTGGGCGTGATGCTTCCTAAGGGCTGGAGCGAGTACTTACTTGGTGAAATAGCGACATTCCGAAATGGCTTGAACTTTACGAAATCTGATGCTGGAGAATCAGTAAAGATTGTTGGTGTGGCAGACTTTAAAAAACGATCAAAAATTGAAAATTTTATAGATTTGGAATCAATAAAAGTTGCATCAAAAGTTCGTGATTTAGATCTTTTAAAATCGGGTGATATTCTATTTGTCCGCTCTAATGGAAATAAAGAATTAATTGGTCGTTGTTTGTATTTCCCCCATGTTGCTGATCGACTTTCTTTCTCTGGATTTACTATTCGCGGAAGAGTGAATACTTCTTTAATAGAGCCTGAGTTTGCGTCATATTTGATGCGGTCAAAATTTGTGACTGATCAAATTTTTTTAGGTGGAAGTGGAACTAATATAAGCAATCTTAGTCAAGAAATTCTCTCTAATATCGAGGTGAAAATTCCTGGTATTATTGAGCAGCGTAAAATTGCAAAAGTTTTATTAACATGGGATGAGGCTATTAGAATTAATGAAGGATTGTTAAAGAATGTAACCAATCAGAAGTCGTCTTTAATGCAAAAGATATTGAGTGGAAAAGAAAGAGTAGGTGGGAACACTGACGAATGGCGAGAGTATAGTCTTGGAGATCTTTTTTCTGAACGAGTTGAGACAGGAAAAAATGATCTCCCACTTTTATCTATAACGCGTGACGAAGGAGTTATTCCTCGCGAGCAAGTAGGGCGCAAAGATACCTCCAACGATGATAAAACTAAGTATCAAAAAATTTACCATGGTGATATTGGTTATAATACTATGCGTATGTGGCAAGGTGTATCGGCCCTATCGGAGTATGAAGGAATTATCAGTCCTGCCTATACTGTGTTAGCACCTGCGGAAAAAATTAACGCTAAATTTGCATCCTATCTATTTAAGTTTAAGCCAGTAATATTTTTGTTTTATCGTTTTTCTCAAGGCCTTGTTTCTGATACGTGGAACTTGAAGTATCCAAATTTTTCCAAAATTAAAATTTTTATACCCAATATCCAAGAGCAAAAAAAAATTGCAGAAATTTTCGAAACAGCAGACGAGGAATTAGCAGCAATCAACTTAGTAATAAAACGTTTAAAAGAAGAAAAAGCTGCATTGATGGATCAAATCCTGACTGGAAAACGACGTGTTTTTTTACCTGATTCTGAAACAGCGGCGCAAGCATGAATACAACCCCCAACTCCCGCGAGCAATACAGCGCCCATATCCCTGCATTGCATTTGCTATGCAACCTCGGCTGGAACTTCATCACGACAGCGCAAGCTCTGGCGCTGCGTGGCAGTACGCGGGAAGTGTTGCTCAAAGGACGACTGATCGAGGTATTACAGACGCGTCGTTATGAGTACAAGGGAGAGTCGTATGCGCTTTCCGCTGGCGGCATCGATCAAGTGGTGCGGGAGTTGTCGGCGATAAGTCTTGCAGAAGGGCTGATGCCTGCCAACGAACGTTTGTATGGCAAGCTGGTGCTGGGCATTACCGTCACTGAATTTATGCCTGATGGTAAAAGGCATCAAACCACGGTGCAAGTGGTGGATTGGAGCGACGTTAGCCGAAACCGCTGGGATGTCACGGAAGAGCTGGAAGTGATGTCCGCTCAGGGCACACATACCCGCATACCCGATGTGGTGTGCTATGTGAATGGTATTCCGTTGGTGGTGATCGAGGCGAAGCGTGCCGAATCGGCCGGCAGTCATCCGGCCAAGGCGATGGTGCAGGAGGGGATCAGCCAGCACTTGCGCAACCAGCGGCAAGATGAGATTCCCCATCTGTTCTCGTACGCGCAATTGCTGCTTTCCATCAGTCAGACGGAAGGACGTTATGGCACTACGCATACTGCTGCAAAGTTTTGGGCAAAATGGCGTGAGGAGGAATTCGATGAGACATACATTTCCTCTTTGAAAAATATCGCTTTGCCCCCGGACACTCGCGCGGCCGTGTTTGAAGGGAAACCAGTCGCCTTAACGGACTACTTTGATGCACTATGGTCACACACCATGCAAGCCACCGAGCAGGATCGCCTGCTGGTCAGTCTCTTGACGCCGCAACGCTTGCTGGAATTTTTGCGTGGTTTTGTATTGTTCGACCGTAAGGTCGGCAAGATCGTCGCGCGCTATCAGCAGTTTTTCGGTATTCGCGCATTGTTGGAGCGCATCAGCCAGCGACGTCCTGATGGCGGGCGTGAGGGAGGCGTGGTGTGGCACACCACAGGCTCGGGCAAGAGCTTTACCATGGTGTTCCTGACCAAGGCACTGCTATTGGTGAGGTCGTTGCAAGAGTGTCGGGTGGTGGTGGTAACCGACCGGGTTGATCTGGAAAGCCAGCTCTCGCGCAATTTTATGTCGGGTGGTGCGTTTGGTTCAGCGATTGGCACGCAAAAAGATGGCGAAAAAAGCCGCAGCTTGTCCGGGCGTGACCTTGCCAGGCGTATCGGTAGTGGCACCGAACGCATCACCTTTACCTTGATACACAAGTTCAATACCGCTTCCAAGCTGGCCGAATGCCGCAATGATTCCCCCGACCTGATTGTGCTGGTCGATGAGGGGCACCGCAGCCATGGTGGCGAAACCCATGAGCGCATGAAGCAGGCGCTACCCAGGGCTGCGTATATCGCTTTCACGGGCACGCCCTTGTTGAAAAATGAAAAAGCCGCCAACAAGTTTGGCCCTATCGTGCATGCCTATACCATGCAGCGTGCGGTGGAAGACGAAACCGTGGCGCCTCTGTTGTATGAGGAACGCAAGCCTGCATTGGATGTTAATGAGGAAGCGGTCAGCCGCTGGTTCGAGAAGATCACCGTGAATCTCAGTGATGCTCAACGCACCGACTTGAAGCGCAAGTTCGCCAAAAAAAAAGCTGTTTATGGCGCGCTCAATCGCATCGAACTGATCGCATGGGACATTGCCACGCATTTCAGTGAAAACATCAAGAGTCTGGGCATGGGGCTGAAAGGGCAAGTCGCCACGGACAGCAAACTGAATGCAATACGCTACAAAAAGGCACTCGATGAAACCGGGCTGGTCACCAGTGCGATTGTCATCTCGCCGCCCGATACGCGCGAGGGCAATTCGGACGTGGATGAAGATACTTTGCCGGAAGTCCAAAGGTGGTGGAAGCAAAATACCGCCGTGTATGGTGCCGATCCCGAGGTGTATGAAAAGCAGATACTTAACGACTTCGCTACCGATGGCGCGCCGGATTTGTTGATCGTGGTGGACAAATTATTGACTGGATTTGACGAGCCGCGCAACGCGGTGCTGTATATCGACAAGCCGCTCAAAGGACACAATCTGATCCAGGCTGTAGCGCGTGTAAATCGCCTGCATGATGCCAAACGTTACGGCATTCTGGTCGACTACCGGGGCATTCTGGAAGAGCTCGACACGGCCATTCGCGACTATCAAGACCTGGAAATTACCACTCAAGGTGGCTTTGATATCGCGGATATCGAAGGTCTTTACCACCAGTTCAGCACCGAGTACAAACGCTTGCCTGGCTTGCACGACAAGCTGTTCTCATTTTTTAAGAGTGTTGGAAACCGGCTCGACACCGAGCAGTACCGGCAAGTGCTGACGCCAAAGTTCGTCAAGGGCGTTGATGGTGAGGAGTATGACGAGCGCCAAAAAGTGCGCGACGACTTTTATGCAGCCGTGACGGCGTTTGGCCTTTGTTTGCAGTTGGCCCTGTCCTCGCGCAGCTTCTTTGAGGACAAGAGTTTTTCAGAAAGCCTGATCGCACGTTACAAATCCGATTTGCGCTTCTTCACGGAATTGCGCCAGACCGCGCGCCGCGATGCCATGGAAACCGTCGATTACAGTAACTATGAAGAGCAAATTCGCAAACTCGTCGACAAGCAGGTCATAGGCATGGAAGTGCGTGAATCGGAAGGTGTGTATCTGGTGCACCAATTGGGGAAAATTGAAGATCCCGAGCAATGGTCGGAAGAAAAAACACGCAATGAGACAGACATCATCCGTACGCGTTTGCGTAAAACCATCGAGCAGGAACTGGCGGAAGATCCTTATGCGCAGAAAGTGTTTGGGGAACTGTTGAAACAGGCCATTGCCGAGGCAGAAGCCATGTTCGATCACCCGATCAAGCAATACGCCCTGTTTCAGGAGTTTGAAAAAAAGCTCGACACTCGCCAGACCGAGGGAGTACCTGATGCCCTGGATGAAAAGCCGCATGCCAAAGCGTACTTTGGTGTGATGCGTCTCGTTTTGGGGGAGACTGTGTTTGCGACATTAAGTTTTGAAGTTCAGGAAAATCTGGTTCAGCAGGCGATTGCCATGGATGTGTTGGTACGCGATGCCGTCGCAGAAAATTCCCTGAATCCGCAAAATATCGAGGCGGCCATACGCAAGGGGCTATTGCCCTTATTATTTGGCACCCTGGGGTTGGACAAGACCTTGCTGGTCGTTGAACAGATCATCCAGATTACCCGCATTGGATTGAATCGTTCCGCTACATGATAAAGCCCATGCAATCGACTCAACACAGCATTCAATATGGGGACGAGCTGATTCGTTTCAGCCTGCGTCGCCAGCCCTTGCGCACCGAACAACGGCTGGCGATTCATGTCGAACCGGATGGCAGTGTCGTTGTCGATGCCTCCGAGGTAACGACACTTGAAATTATCCTGAGTGCTGTCAAAAAGCGCGTGCGCTGGATCAGTCAGCATGTTGGCGCTGCAAGAGAAAGACTGCATCATGTGCTTCCACGTGAATATGTGAGTGGAGAAGCGCTGCACTATCTTGGCCGGCGTTATCGATTGAAGGTTATTGTTCAGAGTGACGTGACCCCGGGTGCGCGCATGCGTGGTGGATTTATCGAAGTTACCGTTGACGAACATCGGCCAGTCACTATCCAGAAAATCCTGGATGGCTGGTTTCGTATCAGAGCGCGAGAAGTGTTTGCTATCCGTTTGGCAGCGGTCGCTGCCCCTCTTGGCTGGATAAAGCATCTTCCCCCTACCCGCCTTCAATTCATGAAGGTGCAGTGGGGCAGTTGTTCGCCATCAGGCCGTATCACGCTCAATCCGATGTTGGTGAAAGCTCCACGTGATTGCATTGACTACGTACTATTGCACGAGTTATGTCATCTGCTACATCACAACCATGGCCCCAAATTTTACAAAACCCTGGACCGGTGCATGCCTGGTTGGCGAGTAATTAAAGAAAGGTTGGACAACATGGCCGAAGAGATATTTCGGATATAAAAGTGGATATTCAAGTTTCAATAAACATTGAAAGGCAGCAGTTTGCGTTCAGCAGCTGGCTCCAGGCGCACGAGCGAAGGCAGGCTGGCGCGCCAGTGCGATGAAGGCGCGCACGTAGTCGATGGCGGTGTCCGTCTCGCGTGCTCCCAGGAAAATTTGCTTGGCGATGCCGCGCGCGCCCAGCCGCACCGGCACCACGTCCATCTTGGCCGCGTATTCCTCGACCAGCCAGCGCGGCAGGGCGGCCACGCCGCGGCCGCTGGCCACCATCTGCAGCATGATATCGGTGGTTTCGATGGCTTTGTGGCGCTTGGGCGTGACACCGGCCGGCAAGAGAAATTGATTGTAAATATCCAGGCGCTCGATGTCCACGGGGTAGCTGATGAGCACTTCCTGGGTCAGTTGCTGCGGCTTCACATACGCCGCCGACGCCAGGGCATGGCCCTTGGCCACGACCAGCACCTGCTCGTAGTCGAACACGGGTTCGAATGTCAGCCCCGGCTTGTACAGCGGGTCGGGCGTGACCAGCAGGTCGATCTCGTAGCCGAAGAGCGCGCCTATCCCACCGAATTGGAACTTCTGCTTGACGTCCACATCCACGTCGGGCCATGCGGCCAGATACGGGGACACCACTTTCAGCAGCCACTGGTAGCAAGGGTGGCATTCCATGCCGATGCGCAGCGCACCGCGTTCGCCCTGCGCAAACTGGCCCAGGCGCTCTTCGGCCAGGTCCAGTTGCGGCAGCACCCTATTCGCCACCGCCAGCAAGTACTGGCCGGCCTGCGTCAGGCGCAGGTTGCGCCCTTCGCGCAGCCAGACGTCGGTGCCCAGCTGCTGCTCCAGCTTTTTCATGCTGTGGCTCAGGGCCGACTGGGTCAGGTGCAGCACGCCCGCTGCGGCCGTCAACGAACCCTGTTTCTCGACCTGCTGGACGATGCTGAGGTGGATGCGTTCAAGCATTGAGATGAGCCATGTTCATGGATATATGAAATAAGACCATTATACTTCATCGATTCCCGCCGTTATCATCCATCTTCTTGTCGTTGGCATTCTTCGCCCTCGCGCATCACTCCACATGAAAGCAAACATGACACGTCCACTGCGTTTAGTCGCCGTTTCCGGCGGGCTGCAACGCCCTTCCAAGGCAGCCGCCCTGGCAGAGCACCTGATGGACCTGATCGCCGATGAAGTGCTGTGCGAACAACACCTAGTCGAACTGGGCCAGCTCGCACCGCATGCCGGCGCGGTCTGGCGCTCCCACCTGCCCGATACGGTGGAGCGGGAACTGGTTGCGGTCGAGCAAGCTGACATCCTGGTGGTGGCAACCCCGGTCTACCGCGGCGCGTACACGGGACTGTTCAAGCACTTCTTCGACTTCATTGACCAGGACGCCCTGATCGACAAGCCGGTCTTGTTGGCGGCCACCGGCGGCAGCGAGCGCCATGCCCTGATGATCGACCACCAGTTGCGGCCGCTGTTCAGCTTTTTCCAGGCCCGCACATTACCGCTGGGGGTCTACGCGACCGACAAGGATTTCCTCGACTACCGCGTGCAGGACGAGGCCCTGATCCAGCGGGCCACACTGGCGGTCCAACGGGCATTGCCGTTGATCGAATTGACGCGCCATGCGAGATCTGTCACCGCTGAAGAGCTGGTCGCAGCCTGATACGCATCACGACGCTCAGCCATCAACACATACATTTTTCGCAGAAATCAGGACACCAGATCACCATGAGCAAAGATTTTATATTCAGCATCAAGAGCATTGTTTTCGATGAAAACTATCACCCATCAGACAATACGCGCCTGACGACCAACTTTGCCAATCTGGCCCGGGGAAACAGTCGCCAGGAAAACCTGCGCAATACCCTGAGGATGATAGACAACCGCTTTAACAACCTGGCGCATTGGGACAACCCGAACGGCGACCGCTACTCGGTAGAGCTTGAAATCATCTCGGTGGAGCTGAATATTGATGTCGAAGGCAGTAATATTCCGTTGATCGAGATATTGAAACCGACCGTTATCGACAAAAAAACGGGTGAACGCATCGATGGGATCGCGGGGAATAATTTCTCCTCCTACGTGCGCGACTACGACTTCAGCGTGCTGCTGCCTGAGCATAACAACAATCAATCCACTTTCACCGCTCCCGACGATTTCGGCGATTTTCATGGCAAGCTGTTCCGGCACTTTGTCAAATCGCATACATACAAAGAGCGCTTCAGCAAGCCGCCTGTCATTTGCATCAGCGCCTCGAGCAGCAAGGTCTATCACCGGACCGGGAATCAGCATCCTGTATTGGGCGTCGAGTATCAACAAAATGAATTTTCCTCGACGGATCAATATTTCGAAAAAATGGGCATGCAGGTTCGCTACTTCATGCCGCCAGATAGCGCCGCCCCCTTGGCGTTTTATTTCATCGGCGACCTGCTTGGCGACTACACCAATCTTGAGCTGATCGCCACCATCAGCACGATGGAGACGTTCCAGAAGATTTACCGTCCCGAGATTTACAACGCCAATTCGGCGGCAGGCAAGTCGTATCAGCCGAGCCTGAAGAATCAGGATTATTCATTGACGCAAATTGTCTATGACCGGGAAGAGCGCAGCCAGCTGGCAGTCAAGCAGGGAAAATATACGGAAGAGCATTTCATCAAGCCATACAAAAATGTCCTTGAACAGTGGACTGCCAGCTACGCTCTCTGACCAACCAACACACGAAATCACCACCATGAAAAAATTATTGCCTACCTCGACCGCCGGCAGCTTGCCTAAACCTTCCTGGCTTGCCCAACCTGAAAAACTCTGGTCGCCGTGGAAATTGCAGGACGAGGAATTAATCGAGGGCAAACAGGATGCTTTGCGTTTGTCACTGCAGGAACAACAGCACGCAGGGATCGATATCGTCAGTGATGGCGAGCAAACCCGCCAGCATTTTGTCACCACGTTTATCGAGCATCTGAGCGGCGTTGATTTTGACAAACGCGAGACCGTCAGAATCCGTGACCGCTACGATGCGAGTGTGCCGACCGTCGTTGGCGCCGTGAGCCGCCCGAAGGCGGTTTTTGTGGAAGACGCCAAGTTTTTACGCCAGCAAACCACGCAGCCGATCAAATGGGCCCTGCCAGGCCCGATGACGATGATTGATACGCTGTATGACAGCCACTACAAGAGCCGCGAAAAACTGGCCTGGGAATTCGCCAAGATCCTCAATCAGGAAGCCAGAGAATTGGAGGCTGCCGGCGTCGACATCATCCAGTTTGACGAACCCGCATTCAACGTTTTCTTTGATGAGGTCAATGATTGGGGGATTGCCACCCTGGAAAGGGCGATCGAAGGGCTCAAATGCGAAACGGCCGTGCATATTTGCTATGGTTACGGCATCAAAGCCAATACGGACTGGAAAAATACGCTGGGCTCCGAGTGGCGTCAATATGAGGAATCTTTCCCCAAGCTGCAGCAATCGAATATCGACATCATCTCGCTGGAATGCCACAACTCGCGTGTGCCTATCGACCTGATTGAACTCATTCGCGGCAAAAAAGTGATGGTAGGGGCCATTGACGTGGCAAGCAACACCATTGAAACGCCGGAGGAAGTGGCCAACACCCTGCGCAAAGCGCTGCGCTTTGTCGATGCCGACAAGCTCTACCCGAGCACCAACTGTGGCATGGCGCCCTTGTCACGTCGCGTAGCAAGAGGCAAATTGAATGCGCTCAGCGCGGGCGCAGAAATCATTCGCAGAGAAATCTCCTAGCAGGCTTGGGACATACCGAATAGGTGAGTTTTGCCTTGCCGTATTGAGCGGCATTGTGTGCCACTGTATTGTTTATTGACAGATGTGACGTGCGGGCTGAAAACAGAGGCGTTTCATTGCTGTGCTTTGATCGCGTTATGCTCAAGGGGAGAACTTCCTCTGAATCCAGCCCACTGCAAGGTAGGCGGGCGTAGGAGGACTTCAACTTTCACATGAGTTGGAGTCCTTTTCTTTAAAAGACTCATCCATTGATAGGCAGGCGGCTAGCGTCGCCGCCTGCCATAGGCCATCGGCTCTCCACTTTCGATCAAAACTGACACGCTTCGACATTAAAGGTGTATCCATCCTTACCAGGTCGAGCAACAGAAACATTTCCGTCATCCATGTAGACGACTCCTAGCCCCTTATCGATATTCTTGCAAGCACTGCCCGACCGATACTCAATGGCCACTATCTGGGTCTTCAACCATGGTGCCATCGAGGGAAACGATGTAGTGGAAGCATCAACACCCTGCACTAGAATCCATGCGAGGACGATCTTTGACAGCGGCGACATCAGCATCGAAATCTCAAGCTGGGATAAGAATTTTCGGGGGGGAAGCATCTTTCCAGGTGGACGTTTTCCCTCCTTTATTCTGTACCAAAACATTTGCTGTCTTTTAATAAAATTTTCACCTAACACTGCGCTTGATTGCATCATTAGATTGCTATAAACAGTAAAAATCGTCAAGACTAGCAATTGGCATGAAGCATATATTGCCATCCCAACACCCACGGCTGTGATAAACACCATGGGCAAGTAAAAGGCAGTGACTAATGTCGTGAATTCGACCATATACTTTGTGTCAATTGGTGACAAGGAGTGCACAAGCTGTTTTGCTCGTGAAAGGGCGATCACGGTAATCGCCACGCCAACGGAGATCGCCAGCACTTTGCCGAGGAGAGGGCTCCACGCTTTCTTCAGCAGTCTTGTGGCCTGCGTCATCATCTCGCAGATGCCGGCCAACGCTAAAATGAATCCGACGACCCACAGAACAGGCTTGGACTCGTTGATGCCTATGACAATGCCCACCGCGACACTCAGGAGGCAGAACGCGAACGCGAGTATATGGAAAGCCTTTACGATGGGGCTAATATGAAAAAATTTGCGCCACGCTTTGATGACATGCATCTCCTTACGCATTAATTGGAACCTTAACGCCTTCCAATGGCCCCAGAACCTCCAAAACAAGAAAGCACTGATAGCACCTACAAGCAGGCCAGCAATGCGCGCTTGCCAGACAGTTCCTTGCGCAAGCTTCAAGGCTATGAGGATACCGATCATGAATGCAACAAGAAACAGCAAGCGGCTACGGGGAGTAGTCAGCCAATTATTCAATATCTTCAAAGCGAGTCACTCCAGTCTGGGAAAGAAGCATTTTCTCAGTTCAGCGCACGCTTAAATCTCGCCGAATCTCACAAAAAATTTTGTGCTTCAGCTGTGTGTCTTGTCCGGTGGCGCGTACCTGGGACGTGAATTTGGCGAGTGACGCAGCTCAGATTTTGCCTGGCATGTCCACCGCGCCCTAGCCCAGGTCAGACTGGCATTTTGCGGCGGAGCTGGCTAGCAATTTCGCGTGACTCTCCTGGTCAGAATTCTTCCCAGTCCGACGGCGCAGGATCAACGCGGGCAGCTTTCCTCGCCGCCGGCACGCGTAGTGTGATGGCTTGCCGGCGCGGTGCCTTGCTCGTGGCGACTGCCGCTTTGGCCTGCGGCTTACCGGCGTCAAGCTTGAACGCACTCACCACCTGCGCCAAAGTAGCCGCCTGCTCCTGCATGGCCGCGGCGGCCGCCGCCGATTCTTCCACCAGGGCCGCGTTTTGCTGGGTGACGTTGTCCATTTCGCTGATGGCCTGGTTGATTTGTTCGATACCGGCCGTCTGTTCCGCGCTGGCGGACGTGATCTCCTCCATGATGTCGGTGACGCGGCGCACGCTGTCGACCAGGTCGCTCATGGTATTGCCGGCCTGATGTACGAGCTCGCTGCCGGCCGCCACGGTCTGGGTCGAGTCGTCGATCAGGGTCTTGATTTCCTTGGCCGCGGCAGCCGAGCGGTGCGCCAGGCTGCGCACTTCCGTGGCCACGACGGCAAAGCCGCGGCCCTGCTCGCCCGCGCGCGCTGCTTCCACGGCCGCGTTCAAGGCAAGAATGTTGGTCTGGAAGGCGATGCCGTCGATGACGCCGATGATGTCGGCAATCTTGTTCGACGAGGCGTCGATTTGCCGCATGGTCGCCACGACTTGCGCGATGACGGCGCCGCCACGCTGCGCCACGCCGGATGCCGTGTCGGCCAGCACATGCGCCTGGCGCGCATTGTCGGCATTCTGCTTGACGGTCGAGGTCAGCTCTTCCATGGAAGAGGCTGTCTCTTCCAGCGAACTGGCTTGCTGCTCCGTGCGCGCAGACAGGTCCAGGCTGCCCGCCGCCACTTCGGACGAGGCCGAGGCGATCGTTTCCGTACCGGTGCGCACCGTGCCCACCGTTTGCGCCAGGTTGTCATTCATGCGCTTGAGCGCTTGCAACAGTTGCCCCATTTCATCGCGCGACTGCACGGTGATATGGCTGCGCAAATCGCCAGCGGCCACCGTGTTGGCCACCTGCAGCGCCGTGGTGACGGGACCGGTGATGGAGCGCGTGATGCCATATGCCAACGCCGCCGCGATAGCCAGCGCCACCAGCGACATGCCGATCAGCAAGGTGCGTGTGTTGGCATAGGTGGCATAGGCGTTGTCGCCCGCCGTGTTGGCCAGGGTGTTTTGCAAGCTGATCTGTTCAGAAATCAATTGCTTGTAGACGAGCAAGACGGGGCGTAGCTGGCCGTACAGGTAGGCGCTGCTGTCGTCCGGCGTGCCGCTCCTGATCAGTTCAAGCAAGGCCTCCTGTCCCTGTGCGTAGCGCGTGTTGGCGTCGTTCATCTTGGCCAGCAACGCCCGTTCGCGGTCGGAATCGAGCATGCGTGCGAGCTTGCCGAGATTGCCGGCCGCCGCCTGGCGCGCGGCCAGGATGGCGTCGGTTTGCTTGCGCTGGTCGGCCGGATCGGCGCTGAGCATCATGTTGCGCAGGGCAATGGCGATGTCGTTGATGTTGTCCGACACGCTGTTGGCGAGCGCAATCTTGGGCATGCTGTCATGCACGATATGGTCGGTGCCCTGGTTGATCTTGCCCAGCATGGCGATGCCCAGACAGGAGATGATAATCAGCATGGCGCCGATGGCGCCAAAGCCTGTGGCGAGCCGTGTGCCGATGCTCAGGTTGGATAAAAACTTCATGGCTGTCTCAATACGGAGGGAATGGTGAAAAGGTCGACGGCGTGCAGATGGGTGCCGCGCCGCCAAGCGGACGACGATCATAGACCTTTTTTTGTGATATTTCCATAGGGCAATATGCCTAGTTACTCCCCGGGGAACACGCCAGTTCCGCCTATCCTGCGGCATGCGCGTGTTTTCAGCTATATTGGCAGGCACCCGCCGGACAGCACGCCATGACCGGCGCCGCTGCCAATCCGGCCGTTTTTCTCATTTTCAGCCATAGGTCCGCATGACTTCTTTCCGTCTCCGTTTTTTCCCCTTCCTGCTGCCGCTGCTATTGGCCCTGCTGCTGGCGTGCTCGCTATCTGCGCCGCCCGCCTGGTCGCAGCCCGTCGATGACGCCGCCACGGCCGACCAGCGCCTCGATGGCTTGCGCAAGCAAATTACGAGCATTCAGAAGGCGCTCGATGGCGAGGCGGAGCTCGATGACGCGACCCTGTCGCAGATGCGCGCCGATGCGCTGGCGGCCAGCGCCGAGGCGGACAAGGTGGCCGATGCGCTCGCGCCCACGCTCTCCAGCGTGCAGGCGCGGTTGGCCGAGCTGGGCCAGCCGGTGGCGGGCACGAAAGATGCCCCCGACGTGGCGGCGCAGCGCAGTCAGCTGGACCGCACCAGCAGCGCGCTCGATGCGCAAGTGAAACTGGCGCGCTTGCTGGCCGTGGAAGCGACGCAGGCGTCGGAGCAAGTGTCGACGGTGCGCCGCGCGCAGTTGCAGGCGCGCCTGGGCGAGCGCACGGCCTCGATCTTGGCTGGCTCGTTCTGGAAACAGTTGCATGCGGAATTGCCGCAGAATCTGCAGCGCCTGCGGGCACTGGAGCTGGAGCTGGCGAATGCGGCGAGCGCCACGCCGTGGTCGGCCTGGGGCGGCTTGCTGGCCGCCATCGTGGCGGTGATCGGCGCCAGCGTCTGGGTTTCGCGCTATCTGCTGGTGGTGACGGCCACGCGCGTGCCGCATGGCCGCTTGCGCCGCTCCTTGCATGCGCTGGCCGTGCTGGTGCTGGCGCTGGCCACGCCGGGCCTGGTGGCCGAATTGCTGGCCATGGGGCTGCGCTGGGAGGGCGGCCTGTCTGAAAAAATCTCGACTTTCCTCAGCAGCTTGATCGGCATCATCTGTTTTGCCGGTTTTACGGCGGGCCTCGGCCACGCGCTGCTGTCGCCCTGGCGCGTGTCGTGGCGCTTGCTGCCCCTGCCCGATGCGCTGGCGCACCGCTTGCGCCATTTTCCGTCGACGTTTGCCTTCATCGTGGTGTTGGTGTGGGCCACGGAACGGGTCACCATCGTCATCAATGCGGGCCTGTCGACGGCCGTCGCCGTCAATTGCATCGTCGCCCTGGTGATGAGCACGACCATCGCCTATGGCTTGATGCGCGCCGAGCGCTGCTGGCGCCTCTTGCGCGAGGCCGATCCTGCCACACTCGTCACGCCGCTGTGGTTGCGCTGCGTCACGGTGCTGCTGTGGCTGGCGCTGGCATCGAGCGTCATCAGCTTGCTGGTCGGTTATGTGGCCTTTGGCAGTTTTGTCGCCAAGCAAATCGCCTGGGTCATCGTGGTGGTGGGCAGCACCTATCTGCTGACGGTGCTGGTCGATGATATCTGCATGCTGCTGGCCTCCACGCCGCCGCCGCCGGACGCCGCCCATCCCGTGCTGGCCACGCCCAAGGCGCGCGACCAGGCGGCCGTGCTGCTGTCGGGCATCGGCCGCGCCATCGTCGTGCTGCTGGCCCTGATGCTGCTGCTGGCGCCGTTCGGCGAAGGTCCGGGCGAGCTGTTCCAGCGGGTCGGCAAGCTGCAGGATGGCCTGGCCATTGGCGAGGTGGCGATCCGCCCTGCCGCGCTGATCCAGGCACTGCTGGTGCTGCTCGTCGGTTTTGTGGCGCTGGGCCTGTTCAAGCGCTGGCTGCAAAACAGTTATTTGCCGACCACGAATCTCGATACGGGCATGCAAGTGTCGTTCATCACCCTGTTCGGCTACATCGGCGGCGTGCTGGCCGTGGCGCTGGCCCTGTCGGCGGCTGGCATCGGCCTGGAACGCATCGCGTGGGTGGCGTCGGCCTTGTCGGTGGGTATCGGTTTCGGCTTGCAGGCGGTGGTGCAGAACTTCGTTTCCGGCCTGATTTTATTGGCCGAGCGCCCCGTCAAGGTGGGCGACTGGGTATCCTTGGGCGGCGTGGAAGGCGACATTCGCCGCATCAATGTGCGCGCCACGGAAATTCAACTGGGCGACCGCTCGACGGTGATCGTGCCGAACTCGGAATTCATCACCAAGACGGTGCGCAACGTCACGCACGCCAATCCCCTTGGTTTGGTGCAGGTCAAGCTGCCGCTGCCGCTGGGCACGGATGCGCAGGCGGCGCGCGCGCTGATCCTGGCCGCCTTTGTCGATAATCCTGACGTGCTCGATACGCCGGCGCCGAACGTGCAGCTCGACGGCATCGACAACGGCCTGTTGCTGTTCAACGCCACCGGCTATGCATCGTCGCCACGCCTGACGTCGGGCATCCGCAGCGCCCTGCTGTTCGAACTGCTCAAGCGCCTGGACGAGGCGCATATCGCGATTGCCAAGCCCAGCACGATGGTGCTGAGCACCGTGCCGGCGCAGCCGGAGACGCCGGCCATCTCGGCGGCTGTACCTGCAGCGACGATGGCGTCCGCACCCGTGCCGCCAATGACTTAACGCACGGTCGACCACAGCAGCGCCGCCAGGTACAGGCCGATGCCGAACGCCATGTGGGCCATCAGGCTGCGCAGGCGGGCGGCCGTCGGATGTGGCGTCTTGCTGGCGGCCAGGCCGGCACCCATGCCCGGCTGCAAGATGCAAAACGGCGCGGCCACGCTCAGCACACCCGCCAGCAGCGCCGGCGCGAACGTCGGCTGTTGCACCCACTCCTGCCCCACCAGCGCCAGCAGCACGGCTGCAAACAGCACGCCGATCAGGTAATGGGCGGTCCAGCCCAGGATGGCTTCATCGCGCACGGGCGCCGCCTGGGCAATATTGGTGTGCGTGATCGTGCCGCGCGGCAGATGGCCGAGCCAGCGCCCCACCATCGCCAAGTTCAGCGAGGGGATACACCAGAAGCGCTTCAAGGCCACCGCCCACACATCCATCACCGCCGTCGCGCCCACGCCGATCGCCAGGGCATCGAGCCAGAGTATGTGCATTGTTGCTCCTAACATTCAATTGATTGCTTGAATGTTATAAGGGTGCTAGCATCGTGTCAATGAAAAATGCTGATATCGAATTCCTAACCGGTTCCGCCGCTTTTGCCCATATTTTAGGCAGCGCGCCGCGCTTGCGCCTGCTCGAGCAGATCACGCACGGCGAATATGCGGTGGAGCAGCTGGTGGCGTTGACGGGCTTGTCCATGGCGAATACCTCCCAGCATTTGCAGCAGTTGCGGCGCGCCGGTTTTGTGCAGACACGGCGCGACGGCAAGCGCGTGCTGTACCGTCTCGGTAGCGGCCCCATCGTGCAATTGCTGGCCGCGCTGGACGTGTATGCGCAGCACCAGCGCAGCGAACTGCAGGCGCTGGGCCGGGGTGACCACGTGGAAGCGATCACGGGCGACGAGTTGCTGGAACGCATGCGCGAAGCCAGCATCACCTTGCTCGACGTGCGCCCCGCACAGGAATTTGCCGCCGGTCACTTGCCCGGTGCGATCAATATTCCTTTTGATGACTTGCAGCGCCGCTACGCCGAGCTGCCCGCCAACCAGGACATCGCCGCGTATTGCCGTGGCCCGTATTGCGTGTTGTCCGTGCAGGCCGTGGCGGCCCTGCGCCTGCAGGGCTTGCATGCGCGCCGCCTGGGCAGCGGCTACGACGACTGGCAGGCGGCCGGCTTGCCGGTGGTGAAGGCGGCGTGATGGCGATCCCCAACAGCAAGCAGGAATTGGTCGAGGCGATTAGCACCACGTATGCGAAACTGGCGCAGGAGCTGGCGCGCGTGCCGCCGGCGCTGGCGCGCGATCCCGTGCTGGAAGGACAAGTGGCGGGCACGCGCATGAGCGTGTGCGATCTGCTCGCCTACCTGGTGGGCTGGAACGAGCTGGTCTTGCACTGGCACGCGCAGCTGCGCGACGGCAAACGCATCGAGGACATCGCCTTTCCCGCCGAAGGTTTCACGTGGAACGCTCTGGGGAAGCTGGCGCAGCGTTTCTATGCCGACTATGCTGAACTGGGCATGGATGATTTGCTGCAGCGTCTGGAGCAGGCGAAAGACCAGCTGCTGGCGCTGATCGAAGGGCACGACGACGCGCAACTGTATGGCCAGCCCTGGTACTCGCATTACACGATGGGGCGCATGATCCAGTTCAATACGGCGTCGCCGTATGCGAATGCGCGCATGCGCTTGCGGGCCTGGTTGAAGACCCTGTAACACAACGTTACGCAGGCTTGCACGATTGCATCAGTACCATCAGAAACGTTTTCAGGCAGGATAGTGGTTTCAAGCGTAATCAATGAAGGATCACCATGCTGACCATCGCCCTCGCCCAGATGAATCCCACCGTGGGCGATTTCGACGCCAATTGTGCCGCCATCATCGCGCGCATGGGCCGCGCCAGCAGCGATGGCGCCGACCTGCTTGTATGCCCCGAACTGTCGCTGTGCGCGTATTACCCGGGCGACCTGTTCGAGGATGCCGCCTTCCTGCGCGGCCTGCAGCAGGCGTTAGATACCCTGCTACAGGCATCCACGCGCTGGCCGGAACTCGTCACCGTCATCGGCACGGCGCGGCCGAACTCCGGCGTCGGCAAGCCCCTGTACAACGCCTTGCTGGCCATCCGCGACGGGCGCATCGTCGCCGAATACTACAAGCAGCTGCTGCCGACGTATGGCATCTTCGACGAGGGCCGGCATTTCGAGCCGGGCCCGCCCGGCGCCTGCATCCTCGATATCGCCGGCTGCAAGGTCGGCTTCATGATATGCGAGGATGGCTGGAACGACGATGGCCGCGCCTACGCCGTCAATCCCTTCGAGGCCCTGCACGCGGCGCGGCCCGACCTGGTCGTCAGTATCAACGCCAGCCCGTCCGACATCGGCAAGCGCGCGCAGCGCCACGCCGTGTTTGGAGCCGCCTGCGCGCGCGTCAAGCTGCCCCTGCTCTTCGTCAACCAGGTGGGCGGCCAGGACCAACTCGTCTTCGACGGCGCCTCGTTCGCCATCTCGCCCACCTTGGGCGTGCAATTCGAGGCGGCCCGCTTCGTCGAAGATTTCCAACTGCTGCGCTTTGCCGATGGCCGTTTTACCCGTACCGATGGCGCGGCGTTTCCCGTACCGGATCCGGATGGCATCCCCGCCGTGGAATTTGCGCGGCGCCAGATCGTGCTCGGTTTGCGCGACTACGCGCGCCGCTGCCGCTTTACGAAAGTCGTCGTCGGCTGCTCGGGCGGCATCGATTCGGCGCTGACCCTGGCCTTGGCCGTCGAAGCGCTCGGCGCCGAAAATGTGGTTGGCATTACCATGCCGTCCGTGTTTTCCAGCGCCGGCTCCGTCACCGATTCCGTCGCCCTGTGCGCCAACCTCGGCATCGCCCTGCATACGCATGCCATCCGCGACATCGTGGCGCAATACGCAGCCGGTTACGCCCAGGCCTTCGACGGCACGCTGCAGGGACTGCCGCTGGAAAACCTGCAGGCGCGTGTGCGCGGCACGATATTGATGGAATACTCGAATGCGTTCGGCGCCCTGCTGCTCACCACCGGCAACAAGAGCGAAATCTCGGTGGGCTACTGCACCCTGTACGGCGACACGAATGGGGGACTGGGCTTGATCGGCGACCTGTATAAAACGGAGGTGTTCGCCCTGTCGCGCCACCTCAACGCCAGTGCCGGACGCGAACTGATCCCCGCCGCCGTGCTGGAGAAACCCCCGTCGGCGGAACTGGCGCCGGGCCAGCGCGACACCGATAGCTTGCCGCCGTACCCCGTGCTCGATGAAATCTTGAAGTGGCATATCGAGGGGCGTCGCCTGCCAGCGGCGGAAAGCGCGCAAGCTTTGAGCCTGGTCGACCAGTTGCGCGAGACGGACGAGGGGCGGGCGCTGGTGACGCGTATCCTCGGCATGGTCGCCCGCAATGAATACAAACGGCGCCAGGCGGCGCCCATCATCCGCGTGCGTTCGCGCGCCTTTGGCAGCGGGCGCCAATTGCCGATCGCCGCCCACTACCCCACCGGAGACGACGCATGACCCTATCCTATTCCGCCGATGCGGCCATCCTGATCGGCCGCTTCCAGCCTTTTCACAATGGCCATGCGGGCTTGCTGCAAAAGGCCCTGATGACGGCCGCGCAAGTGGTGGTGGTGCTCGGTTCCGCCTTCCATGCGCGCAGTCCGAAGAACCCGTTTACGTGGCAGGAGCGGGCCGCCATGATCGCCGCCACCCTGCCCGAGGCGCAGCGCGCGCGCGTGCATTACGTGGCCGTGCGCGATTACTACGACGATGGCCTGTGGGCCGATGCCGTGCGGCGCGCCGTGGCGGGCGCCGTGCCCGCGGCGCAACGCATCACCCTGGTGGCCTGCTTCAAGGACGCCACCAGTTACTATCTGCACCACTTCCCGCACTGGCAGTTATTCAATCTGGAGATCGATCCTGGTGCGCCTATCGGCGCGACAGCGATTCGCAACGTGTTGTTCGAGGCGGAAGACGTCGACGTGTCGCTGAGCGCAGTGGCGCAGCTGCTGCCGGCGGCTATCGGCCAGTATGTGAAGGCGTGGACCTTGTTGCCGTGGCACGCGCCGCTGGTGCAGGAATACCGCGCCATCGAAGCGTACAAGGCACGCTGGCGCGCGGCGCCGTATGCGCCCATCTTTTGCACTGTCGACGCGCTGGTGCAGACGGGTGGCCACGTCTTGCTGGTGCGTCGCGGCGGCTATCCGGGCAAGGACTTGTGGGCCCTGCCCGGCGGCTTTCTGGAGCCGCGCGAACGCCTGCTGCAAGGTGCCTTGCGCGAACTGGCGGAAGAAACCCAGCTGGGCGTGCTGGCGCCCACCCTCGTCGAGGCGCTGGTCGGCGTGGCCGTGTTCGACCATCCGGACCGCAGCCAGCGCGGGCGCACCATCACGCATGCGCATTATTTTGACCTGAAGACGCGCCAGCTGCCGGCCGTGAAGGCGGCCGACGATGCGGCGCTGGCGCAGTGGGTGCCCGTGGCCTCGCTGCCGGCCATGGAAGAGCAATTCTTCGAAGACCATTTTCACATCCTGAACCACTTCCTCAAGCTGACGCACGAGGGCAGCTGAGAGGGGGCCATAGCCCCCGGTGTCAGGACGTGATGCGTTCCCAACCATGTTTGACGGCCGCCTTGAAGTTGTCCCACGCCGATTGCGGATACGTGTGCTCCCACGTGTAACGCAGGTCCGCTTCCACGTCGTCCCACGGACTGCCCCGGTAGCTGTCGCTGTTCGCCATCGAATGGCCATAGCGGTAGGCGGGATCGTAGTCCTCGAAGCGCGCGCCGGTGGCGACATAGGTGGCGCTCCAGTGGCTGCGGTAGTACTGCTCGTCGTCGTAGCTGCTGTCTGGCAGCTTGTCGGCGCCGGGATAGCGGCGCGCGCTGGCGCCCTCGCCGGACGGTGGCGGCGGGGCCATGCCGCCCGCAAATTGCTGCGACCTTGCCGCCGTCTCGTTCAGGTTGCCGGCGGATGCGCCCTGCTGCGATGACACGCTTGACTGCATGCTGGCGCCCTGGCGCCTCGCGCTGTCGTCTTGCGGCGCGCCCTGCCAGCCGCCAGCGCGCCAGTGCTCGGCGTGCGCATCGATGTCGAGCGGCGCGTAGCGCTCGACGAGGTCGGTGGCGCGGTCGATATCGGCGTCGCTCGCGCCTTCCAGTGTCAGCACGACATGTCCGCGCCGCACGGCTTCCGCATAGATGTGGCGGTCGGCGTGGCTGCCGAACAAGTCCGTAAAGAAATGCTTGATATTGTCGAGCAGGCTATCGCTATCGTCGCGGCGGATATTTTCCGTGGCGGAAAATTCATCACTGCCCGCATCGTGCAGGCGAATGCTGGCGCCGGGAAAGCCAGCCGTGATCAGGTCGTGCCGGGCGCGCTCAGCCATGTCGCGCAGTGCGAAAACTGCTGCCAATGTATGTGCCATGATGATCTCCAATCGGTGAACAACGTCCTTCCAGTGTAGGCCGTGCCAGGCGAAAGGGGCGCCCGTTTGCCCCTTGGAAATCGTTGTGTTCAACAAATATTGACGACGTGATATGGATGCCGTGGCGCCACGTGAAACCTCAGGCGGGCGTGCCCACGAACGCGCGCAAAAAGTCGATAAAGGCGCGCACCTTTTCCGCGATGTGCTGGGTGTTCGGATACACGGCATACACGCCCTGTTCCGGGAAGACGACATCGGGCAGCAGGCGGCGCAGGCGTCCCGCGCGCACCTCCCCTTCTACCTGCCATTGCGGCAGCAGGGCTACGCCGCAGCCGCCCAGGGCAAAACCCAGCAGGGCCGAGGCAGAATCGGAGTGGATGGCGGCGGCGTCCTGTGCGGTGAAGGCGGCGGGGCCGTCGGGCGTCTGCACGTCCCAGCGCAGGGGCGTGCTGAGCCGGCTGTGCGCCAGCCAGCGCGCGCGCTGCAAGTCGGGCAAGGTGGCGATGTCCCTGGCGGGCAGGCTGGCCAGATAGGCGGGCGAGGCGACGGGCCAGATCGCGTATGGCTCGATCAGCGCGGCGCGGTAGCTCGAATCGTTGAGGGAACCCATGCGGATGGCCAGGTCGTAGCCGCCGGAGATCAGGTCTTCATGCGACGACGACGAGGAATGCTGGATCTGCAACTGCGGGTGGGCGGCGGCAAAGGCGATCAGCGCGGGGATCACCGTGCGGCTGCCATATTCGACGGTGGTGGTCAGGCGCAGGGTGCCGCGCAAGCCTTGGTGGCCCTGGCGCGCCGTTTCGATGGCGCCGTGCGCTTCGCTCAGCACGCGCTGGCAATCCTCGTAAAAACGCCGCCCCACGTCGGTGAGCGCCAGGCTGCGCGTGCTGCGCGTGAGCAGCGACACGCCCAGTTCCGCTTCCAGCTGTTTCAAGTTGAAACTGACAACGGCCTTGCTCTGGCCCAGCACGGCGGCGGCCGCCGTCAGCGAACCGGCATCGACGATGGCGATGAAAATACCCAGGCGGTCAAGACTGATCATAAATAAGAATGAGGAGGCATGCGGGTTGTAGAGGTTTGTCAAAATTTCTTTGACAGTGTAATCTGGCCTGGCCCGTTACGCAAATGGCGCTGCGCGCTTAAGCTGGCTGTTTGCCATTCGGAGCACCATGGACTATCGCAAAAAGGTCGCGGCCATCTATCTGCTGGGTTTTTTCGTCGACCTGATCAACATGTTCATCACCAGCGTCGCCTACCCCGACATCGGCCATGCCTTGCACGCCTCGGTGGCGCAGCTAGCCTGGATCAGCACCGCCTACATTCTCGGCCTGACCATCGTCATCCCGGCCAGCGCCTGGCTTGCTGCCTATTATGGCAGCAAAACCGTGTTCATGGCATCGTTGCTAACTTTTTTATGCGCCAGCATCGGCGCCGGCCTGGCACCCTCGATCGAGACGCTGATTATCTGGCGCTGCGTGCAGGGCCTGGGTGGTGGCTTGCTCATTCCGCTGGGGCAAAGCATGACCTATCAGCTATACCAGCCTGCCGAGCGCCCCGGCCTGTCCTCCGTCATCATGCTGGTGGGCTTGCTGGCGCCAGCCCTGTCGCCCGCGCTGGGCGGCGTCATCGTCGACAGCCTGTCGTGGCGGGCGATCTTTTATTTGAACGTACCATTTGCCGCGCTGGCGCTGCTGCTGGCCGCCTGCTGGCTGCGTCCCGATCCGCCCCGCGGGGCCGTTCCCCGCATCGACGTCAGCGGCCTGCTGGCGGGCAGCACGGCGATTTTGCTGCTGTTGCTGGGCCTGACCATGCTGGGTACGCCGGGCGAGCTGGCCGCCGGCGCCGGCGTGCTGGCGCTGGGCGCCGCCTGCGCATGGGGCTATGTGCGCGGCGCGCTGCGCAAATCCACGCCGCTGCTGAACCTGCGCCTGGCCGCCGAACCCCTGCTGCGCGTCTCCATGCTCATGTATTTGCTGGTGCCGGGCGTCTTCATGGGTGTGAGCCTGCTGGCCATGCTGTACCTGCAGGGCGTACTGGGCATGTCGGCGTCAACGGCGGGCGCGCTGATGCTGCCGTGGGCGCTGGCCTCGTTTGCCGCCATTTCGCTGACCGGTAAAAGCTATCGCCGCGTGGGTCCGCAACCCCTGTTCATCGCTGGCGCCTTGCTGCAGGCGGCGGGCATGCTGATGCTGCTGCGGGTGGACTCGGCGGGTCAATTATTCTGGCTCGCTTGGGCGTATGCCGTGATGGGTTTTGGCGGCGGCTTGTGCAGCAGCACGGCGCAAAGCACGGCCTTCTTGCGCACGCCGGACGGGCAACTGAGCCAGGCCAGCGCCGTGTGGAATATCAACCGCCAGCTGGGCTTTTGCCTGGGTGTGGCGCTGCTCAGCGTACTCCTGAATGGCTTGCTGGCGGCGCAGGGCATAGGCTCGCTGGATGACCCCGCCCGGCACCTGCGCGTGGCGCAGGTCTTTCACTGGTGCTTTGCCCTCGCCGCAGCTTCGTGCGTGCTGCCTTTGGGGCTGTGCACGCGCATCGATAACCGCGCCGTTCTCGACCTTTTACATCACCATGGAGCAAGCAAAAAATGAATGCATCGAACCCCTATTTTGACGACGTTTTATCCACGCATGTACTGATCTGTGCATGGCTTTCTGGCGAGGCGGCGGCGCCAGCACATTGCGCCGAATTGCTGGCGCGTTTTTCACCCGCTTTCACGATGGTGGCGCCCGGTGGCAAGCAGCTCGATCACGCCGGCTTGACAACGTTTTTCCGCGCCGCCGGCGGCAGCCGTCCGGGTTTGCAGATGCGACTTTCCGACCTCATTTTAATCCAGGACAGCGCAGCCGGCGCCACCGTGTCCTACCGCGAATACCAGTCGCTGCCGGGCAGCGACAGCACCGAACGGCTATCGACCGTCGTGTATGAAAAAACACCGGCTGGCTCCCTGCTGTGGCGCCATTTGCACGAGACGTGGGCCGCTTGATCCAGCTTACATCGTGCAAATCTTTTTGCTGCGCCGGAGCGATGGAAAAAAGGGGGAAATCACTGCCAGGCCACCGCCTTTTTTCAGCCCTAATACCGTGCTCAATAAATTTTTTCGTCGATGCGCAGCATCTGCAGCCAGCTGCCTTGTGTGAACATCGCGCGCGTTTCTGAGCTAAAAAGATCACATAGTTTGCCCCCATCCCAGCGCCTTGTACAGGGCAATCGCATCGATGTAGGACGCCGTTTCCGCCCGCAGCGCTTCGCGCCGGATATCGAACAGCGCGCGCTGGTTTTCCAGCACCGCCTGGTAGCTGCCGGAACCACCTTGATAGCGCGTGCTGGCGATATCGAGGGCGACATTGCCGTGGCGCGCCGACTGCAGCAGGGAGGCCAATCGCGTCTGGTTTTCCGCCAGCTGCGTGACGGCGTTTTCCACGTCTTCCTGCGCCACCAGGATGGCTTGTGCATAGCGCGCCAGCGCGCCCTGCGCTTCGGCCTGCGTGCCGCGCAAGCGTGCCTTGACGCTGCCCAGGCGGAAGGCTGGATAGCTGACGGATGGCGCCACCTCGAAGGCGCGCGCGCCGCCGTCGAACACGCCGCTGCCGCGCAGCGCAAAGAAGCCCAGGAAACCACCGAGGCTCAGGCGCGGATACAGGTCGGCCGTGGCGGCCCCCACGTCTTCGCTGGAGGCTGCCAGCAGGCGCTCGGCGCGCACCACGTCGGGACGGCGTTTGATCAGCTGGTTGACGTCGCCCAGCGGCAGCTGGCCCGCCAGCGGCGCCTGTTGCTGCGGCTGAGTGGCCAGGGCGATGGCGCCCGGCGCTTGGCCGCTCAAGACATCGAGCCGGTACTGCGCCTGGCGCAAGCCCGCCTGCAAGGGCGGCAGCATCGCCTCGCTGCGCGCCAGATTGGCCAGCGCGTTATGGCGTTCTTCCGGCAAGCCGCTGCCGGCGCGGATGCGCGCGTCGATCAGGGCCACCGTATCGCGCCAGCTTTGCACCTGCGCCTGCGTCAGCGCCAGATTTTGCTGGTAGCCCAGTGCCTCGTAGTAATTGCGTGCCACCTCGGCGGCAATCGTCAGCTGCACCTGCCGCAAGTCCGCCTGTGCCGCATCGGCGCGTGCCTGCGCCGAGCGGCTGATATGCGCCAGGCGGCCGAACAGGTCGATCTCCCATTGCGCATCGAAGCCCACGCGCGTGCTGGTGCTGGCGGCGCGGCTATCGGCTGAGTTTTGCTGCACCTGGCGCTGCCATCCCGCCTGGCTTGTGACGGCAGGCAGTTCATCGAGCCGGCGCTCGTCGAAGTGGGCGCGCGCAGCCAGCAGATTCGCTTGCGCCTGGGCGATATCGAGGTTGTGTTCGAGCGCGCTGGCGATCAGTTGCGACAGGCGCGCATCGTCGAAAAACGTCCACCAGGCGGCCTCGCTGACGGCGCTCGCGCCAGGCGCAAATTGCGCTTGCTGCGGACTGGCCAGATGGACGTCTGGCGTGCCTGGCGTGACGTAGGCGGGACTGACGGCGCAGCCGGCCAGCAGGGGGAAAAGGGCGACAAGATAGCGGTAATTTTTCATAGGGATTCCTTCAGCGCCTGCGACAGGTCGCGCGCACGCGGCGTGGCATGGTCGGCCGTATGGCGGCGGGCCAAAAAGGTGTACACGGTGGGCAGCACGAACAGGGTGAAGAAGGTGCCGATCAACATGCCGGAAACGATCACCACGCCCAGACCGAAGCGGCTGTTGGCGCCCGCGCCGGAAGCGAACAGCAGCGGCACCAGGCCCACCACCATGGCGGCCGTCGTCATCAGGATGGGGCGCAAGCGGATTTGCGCCGCCTTGCGGATGGCCGTGATGCGGTCCAGCTTTTCATGCACCTGCAATTCGTTGGCAAACTCCACCATCAAGATGCCGTGTTTGCTGATCAAGCCGATCAGGGTCACGAGGCCAATCTGCGTGTAGATGTTCACGGTGGCGTAGCCCAGCGCCAGCGGAATCAGCGCGCCGCAAATCGACAGCGGCACCGTGATCAGGATGATCAAGGGGTCCGTCAGGCTTTCATACTGCGCCGCCAGCACCAGGTAAATCACGACGACGGCCGCCAAAAAAGCCAGCAGCAGCGCATTGCCTTCCGTGGCGAACTGGCGCGCGTCCGATTGCCAGTCGTAGCTGAAGCCCGGTGGCAGGGTTTTCGCCACACCGTCGAGGAAGGCCACGGCATCGCCCAGAGTCACGCCCGGCGCCGGCACGCCCTGGAAGGTGGCCGCATTTTGTTGGTTGAACTGCGTCAGCATGTTCGGCTCGATCTGTTCCGTCACCGAGACGACGGCCGACAGGGGCAGCAGGCTGCCATCGTCGGCGCGCACATACTGCTGCGTCAGGGCTTGCGCCGTGAGTCGCTGTTCACGCGGGCTTTGCGCGATGACGTCGTAGGCGCGGCCATCCATGCCGAAGCGGTTCAGGTAATTCTCGCCCACCAGCACGGCCAGCGATTCGCCTATATCCTGCATGCGGATACCCAGGCTGTTCGCCTTCGAGCGGTCGACGCGTACCTTCACCACGGGGTTGTTGTAATCGAGGTCGCTGTCGACGACGGCAAACAGGCCGCTGTCGCGGGCGCGCTGCTTGACGTCTTCCATGGTGCGGAACAGCGTCGCGTAATCCTGCGCGCTGCGCAAGACCATCTGCACGGGCAAGCCGCCGCTCGATCCCGGCAAGGGCGCCAGCTGAAAGGCGAAGATGCTGGTGCCTTCTACATCGCCCACGGCGTGCTGCAATTCGGCCTGGATGACGGCCGCGTTGCGTGAGCGCTCGGCCCATGGCGTGAGGTTGATGCCGCCGATGCTCGACGCGGGCCCTTCGCCGCCGTTGATGATCCAGCGCGACGCCGTCTCCGGCACGTTCTTATAGATGTCATCGAGCTTGTACGAGAAGCGTTCTACGTAATCGAGGTTGGCATGCTGCGGCGCCTTGATCGCCGTCAGCACGCTGGCCTGGTCTTCCGCCGGCGCCAGTTCGCGCTGCGGCAGCAGGTACAAAAACGGCAAACTCAGCATCACCAGCGCGGCGAAACCGGCGCTCAGCCAGCGGTGGTGCAGCGAGCGGTCCAGCAGGCGCGCATAGCGCGAGGTCAAGCCTTCGAAGAAGTGCTCGGCGGCCCGCGCCATGCGCCCTTCCGACTGTTTCGGCTGCAGCAGCAAGGAACTCATCACGGGCGACAGGGTCAGCGCCACCACGCCCGACACCACCACGGCGCCGGCCAGGGTCAGCGCGAATTCCTTGAACAGCGCGCCCGTGAGACCCCCCATCATGCCGATGGGCGCATACACGGCCGCCAGGGTGATCGTCATGGCGATCACGGGACCGGCCACTTCGCGCGCGCCCACCAGCGCGGCCGCCACGGGCGTCTTGCCTTCCTCAATATGCCGGTGCACGTTTTCCACCACCACGATGGCGTCATCGACCACCAGGCCCACGGCCAGCACCATCGCCAGCAAGGTCAATAAATTGATGCTGAAGCCGAAGGCCAGCATCAGCGCCGCCGCGCCCAGCATCGACAGCGGAATCGTCACCACGGGAATCAGCACGGAGCGCAAGGAGCCCATGCACAGGTAGATCACGATGACGACAATGAGAAGCGCTTCGAGCAGGGTGTGTGTCACCTCGTCGATGGACGACTGGATGAAGCGCGCCGTCTCGAACGCCAGCTCGACTTTTACGCCTGGCGGCAGGGTTTTCTGGATTTCGGGCAGCAGCTTCTTGATGCCGTCGACGATCACCAGCGGATTGCCGCCCGGCGTGGGCGACAGGCCCAGGTACACGGCCGGCACGCCATCCATGATGCCGCTCGTTTCTGTCGCGGCCGCGCCCAGTTCCACCGTGCCCACATCCTTCAGGCGCACGAGGGCAGCGCTGTCTTTGGCATCGCCGCCCTTGGTGATGACCATGTCGCGGAACTCCGCCACGCTGGTCAGATCCGTATTGACGCTGATGTTCGAGACGACGAATTGCCCTTTCACTTTGCCGGGCGCCGCCTGGTAGTTATTGCGCCGCACGGCATCGGCCACATCGGCCGCCGTCAAGCCCCGCGCCGCCAGTTTCGCGGGGTCTATCCACAAACGCATGGCCAGCTGCTGGCCGCCATACACGTCGACTTTCGCCACGCCGTCGATGGTGGCGAACATCGGTTGCACCACACGCGCCAGGTAGTCCGTCAGCGCGGGCGCGGACACGCTCTCGCTGGCAAAGCCGACGTAGGCGACGGCCGAGGAATCGCCGGCCGAGCGCTCGATGACAGGATCGAAGGCGCCTTCGGGCAGCTTGTAGCGTACCTGGTTGACCTTGGCCATGACTTCCGTCAAAGCCTGTGTGGAATCGCGGTTCAGTTCCATGCGCACGGTCACCGTGCTGCTGCCCTGCACCGACGAGGACGTCAGGTAATCGATGCCCTCCACCGACGATACGGCTTGCGCAATCGGTTGCGTGACAAAACCCTGCATCAGTTCCGCCGAGGCGCCTGGATACGTGGTGTGCACCGTGATGGTGGACGATTCGAGCATCGGATACTGGCGTATCGGCAGTTGCTTGATGGCGATCACGCCCAGCATCAAAATCAGGGTGCTGATCACCAGCGCCAGCACGGGGCGGCGCACGAATAAATCGGTAAATTTCATGGTGATGTCTTTCCTTTACGAGCCGGCCTTGGGCGCGGCGCGTTTCGCCTCGTCCAGGGTATTGGCGACCGCCTGCACGGCCATGCCGTCGGCCAGTTTCAGCTGGCCTGAAGCGACCACGCGCTGGCCCTCGCGCAAGCCGTCAACGATAGCCACGCGGCCCCCTGCCCGCTCGCCCAGTTTCACGCCCACGCGCTTCACGGTGAGCGGCTGTTTTCCCTCCTGCTGCGCGACAAACACCGTGTCGCCGTACGCGCTGTAGGTCACGGCCGTTTCCGGCACCGTCAGCTGCTGGCCCGCCTCGCGCGCCACGCGCACATTGGCGTACATGCCCGCCTTCAGGGCGCTGCGGGGATGGGCGAGCGTCGCCTGTACCTGCACCATGCGCGAGCGGGCGATCAGCGGATCGATGGCGTTGATCTTTGCCGTGAAGACGTCGCCGGGGTAGGCGTCCACCAGCACTTGCACGGCCTGCCCCGGCGCCAGCTTTGTGCTACTTTGTTCATCGAGGGCGAAGTTCACCAGCAGCGACTTCGTGTCGATCAGGCTGGCCACCGTATCGGCCGCGTTCAGGTACTGGCCTGCGTGCACCTTGCGGATGCCCAGCTGCCCGGCGAACGGCGCGCGGATGGTCTTTTGCGCGATCAGCGCTTCCGTCTGGCGCACGTCGCCCAGGGCCGCATCGCGCGCGGCCAGGGCGCTATCGAGCTGCTCCTGCGTGGCTGCCTTCTCCCTGACCATTTGCGCCGTGCGGGCATGGCTGCTTTCCGCGTTTTTCAGCTGCGCGCGCTGGCGCAGCAGGGCCGCCTGTTCCGGCGCGTCATTCAGCTGCACCAGCACGGCGCCGGCCGCCACGGTCTGGCCCGACTCGAAGCGGATCTGCGTGATGCGCCCGCCCGTTTCGGCCGCCACCTGCACCTGGCGCGCCGCTTCCAGTTCGCCCACGCCGGCAAAAAAACGCTCTTGCGTGCCCAGCACGACGGGCACCAGGGCTACCTTGGTGGCGGGAGTGGCGGCGGCATCGGCCGCATGCGAGTCGGCCCGTGGGGTCAGCGCGGCGCCCGCGACGGCCAGGGTGATGGCCAGCGCGGAGGCGCCGACGAGTTTCGTATTCATGATGAAGTCCTTTACAGCAGTCAAAGGGATAAAGACAACGGGAAGAAGAGGCGCAGCGGAGGCTGATCAGGTCCGCTGCGCGTTGAAAAGTACAAACAGGGCGATGGTCCACAGCAGCAGCACCAGATGCGTCGTCTGCAAGCCTTCCTGGGCGATCCAGTAGCCGAACCACAGGCCGCCCAGGTGCATCAGCAGCAAAAAGGCAGCCATGGCGCACAGGGCCAGGTTCAGCCAGGGCAAGGCAGGCGCCAGGCCGCCGCCGAGAAACAGCGTCACGCCCGTCCAGGCGGCGATGGCGGCGGCAAGTTGCAGCGCCAGCACCACGCCCAGCGATAGCCGGTGCAGGGTCAAGGACGTGAGCGCGCGGTGCAGCAGCGGCGTCTGGATGGTCGG
This sequence comes from Janthinobacterium leeuwenhoeki, assembly GCF_051380795.1. Taxonomy (NCBI): domain Bacteria; kingdom Pseudomonadati; phylum Pseudomonadota; class Betaproteobacteria; order Burkholderiales; family Oxalobacteraceae; genus Janthinobacterium; species Janthinobacterium leeuwenhoeki. The sequence goes on along the minus strand of NZ_JBNYXT010000010.1, from coordinate 90,001 downwards.
GTCCTGGCGCAGTGGATCCATGCGCATGGTGTTGCCGATGGCCCAGACGGCGCCATGGAAGGCGTACAAGTTGTTGATGGCGGCCAGGGGCAGCCAAATGGCCAGGCCGGTAGCGAGGATGGCGTGAAATAGCCAGATGGAGTGCTGCAGCTGCATGGGATTCCAGTCCAAAGTGTGTCTTGCCTGCATGCGGACGTGGAAACTCCTCGACAGCGGAGAGCTAGCGGCCTATTATGCAAGCAATTAGTTGGTTAACTGGCCCCATGATAGTTGAGCGAAATGAATTACACAAGTAAACGTTTGGATAATAGCGAGGCGCCGCAAACGACGGAGCGCATCCTGTATTTCATCAAGACCAAGGGACCCGTCTCCACGGCCACCCTGGCCAAGACCCTGGACATGACGGGCGAGGCGGCGCGCCAGCAAGTGCAAAAGCTGGTGGCGGCGGGCCTGATCGAGGGGCGCCAGGAAGCGCAGGCGGGCGCAGGCCGGCCGCGCCAGAACTGGGTCTTGACGGAGGCGGGCAATGCGCGCTTTCCCGACACGCACGCGCAGCTGACGATCAAGCTGATCGGTTCGGTACGCCAGTTGTTCGGCGAAGCGGGGCTGGATAAACTCATCACGCAGCGCGAAGAGGAAAGCCGCAGCGCGTATGCGCTTGCGTGCTCGGCGCCGGACTTGCCCACGCGTTTGCAGCAACTGGCGGCCGTGCGCGATGAAGAGGGTTATATGGCGCGCGTGGAAGCGGACGGGACTGACTGGCTGCTGATCGAAGACCACTGCCCCATCTGCGCCGCCGCGCGCACCTGCCAGGGCTTTTGCCGCTCCGAATTGCAGCTGTTCCAGGAAGTGGTGGGGCCTAACGCCAGCATCGTGCGCGAGCAGCATTTGCTGGCTAACGCCATGCGCTGCGTTTATCGGATCCGGGTGCTGTCCTAAGCTTTCGGAAACAGCGGGCGGGTAGCAAGCGCCACCAGCCCCGCCAGCCACCACACGACGGGCCAGCTGCTGGCCGCCAGCAAATGCGGGATGGCGATGCCGGCCGCCACCACGACGGCCATCAACAGCCAGCCCGGCGCGTCCAGCCAGGCGATGCATCCCAGCAAAACGAACGAAGCCAGCGCCACCAGGGCCGAGCCGCGCAGGTAAGCGGGCCGGTTCGCGTGGCGGTCCGTGTGGCGTCCGCTCCAGATGCGCATCACCATGGCGCCCGCCTGCAGGGCCACCATCACGGCCGTGATGGCTGCCAGGCCCAGGTGGCCATGGTCGTGCAGGAAGACGGTGGCGAAGCTGAGCACGGCAAACTGTGGCACGCACAGCAAGCCGATGGCCGCCACCAAGCGCCAGACCTTGCGGTTTTTGAGTGGACCTTGCAAGGGCGGTGCAGGCCTTCCCCCAATCAGGCCCGTGGACGCGTTTTGCGGGGCCGTGGCGGCCTCGAAAGAGAAATCGGGCTCATGTATCGATCTCCAAGTGAAAAACGCCGACAGGCCGCATACGAGGGCCAGGGCGCCAAACACGGGCATGAAGCCGTAGCGCGATGCCAGGCTGGGCGTGACGGTGCGCACCAGCCTGGGCTTGCCCTCTTCCGTGCGCGCGCTCGATCACGTGGCGGCGGGATTGCCCGCCCTGCCCCCGCTATCGCTGGAACTGCTGCGTGCCTCCAGCGTGTCCAGGCCGCCCGTCGAGCGGCTGGCTGGCCTGATCATCGAGTCGCTGCAACAAGATGCCGCTTAAAACGCCTGCGCCGTGGGACGCAGCACGATCTCATTGATATCCACGTCGGCCGGCTGTTCGATCGCATACGCGATGGCGCGCGCCACCGAAGCGGCGGGAATGGCAATCTCGTAGAACTCCTTGACAGCCTTGGCGCTCTCGGCGTGGCTGCTGCCCTGGCTCAGTGGCGTGTCCACGGCGCCCGGCGCAATGACCGTGGTGCGGATGGTGCCGCCGCTGGCAGCCAGCTCGTGGCGCAAGCCTTCCGATATGGCGCTGACGGCAAACTTGGTGCCGCTGTAGACGGTGCCGCCCGGACTGAAAACTTTTTGTCCCGCCACCGACGAGATATTGATGAAGTGGCCGCTGTTTTGCGCCTGGAAATGTGGCAGGACGGCGGCGATGCCATTCAACACGCCTTTGATGTTGATATCGATCATGTTGTTCCACTCGTCGACTTTCAAGGCGCTCATCGGCGCGATGGCCATCAGTCCCGCGTTGTTGATCAGCACGTCGACCTTGCCGAACACGGCCAGGGCCGTGTCGATCAGATTCTTGACGTCGGCAGGCACCGTGACGTCGGTCTGGGCAATGGCGGCCTGGCCGCCGGCGGCCGTGATTTCCTCGGCGATGGTATTGAGCAAATCCATGCGCCGCGCACCGAGCACGACGCTGGCGCCGAGTGCGGCCAGGTGGCGCGCGGTGGCTTCGCCCAGGCCGCTGCTGGCACCGGTAATGACGACGACTTTCCCTGCAATTGTTTGAATCATGATGAATTCCTTGTGGAGGCAGCGCAGTGCTGCGGATAACATCGATCAATGCTGGCGAGCCACGTCAGGCAGCGGCCACGCTGCAGGCACAGCTTAGCGCATTTGTGCTGCCATCTACTATAAAAATGATAATTATTAAATGATAATCGTTAGGGACGCGCAATGAGCACTTGCGTGGGCGGCATGGGGAAATCGCTGGCGCTGTATTGTTCCACTGGCCGCCAGCCCGTGGCGCGCGCTTAGGGCTGAAAAGCCGGTGTAGAATCGGCGGGCAGGATCTTTCATCTCACAGCAAGGAGACATGATGGCCCGCAAAATCTTTGTCAATCTGCCCGTCCAGTCGCTCGAGCGTTCCGTGACGTTCTTCACGGCGCTGGGCTTCAGTTTCAATGCCCATTTCACGGATGAAACGGCGACGTGCATGATCGTCGCCGACGATATTTTCGTGATGTTATTGACGCACGACAAGTTCAAGCAATTCACGCCCAAGCAGCTGTGCGATACCAAGGTGGCGACGGAAGTGCTGGTGTGTTTGTCGGCCGAGAGCCGCGGCGAAGTCGATGACCTGGTGGCGAAGGCCGTCCAGGCAGGCGGCAGCATCTACAAGGAGCCGATGGATTTCGGTTTCATGTATGGCCACAGTTTTCAGGACCCGGATGGGCATCAGTGGGAGCTGATGTATATGGAACCTAATTCAATACCGCAATAGTTGCGGTATTGAATCCGGTACGGCGCTCTTAGCTGGCCAGCGCCAGCAGATCGACCACTTCCAGCCCGGCCAGGTCTTGCGTCGTGTTGCCCGCAAACGCGGCGCGGCTAGGCTGGCCATTTTTCAGCCAGGTGCGCGTGACGTCCTTGATCTGGCTCAAGGTGCAAGTCAATACGCCGGTGCGGAACTGCTGGCGCACGGCTTCCGTCGTGCCGCGCTGCTGCATGTTCCACGCCGTCAGCGCTTCCGCGTACGGCGAGTGCGGCTTGTCGAGGCCCTTGATGACGCAGATGATGGCTTCTTCCACCTGCTCTTGCGAGAAATCGCCATCGAGGATGTGATCCAGGGTCGTGCCGAAGTCGGCAAACGTGCCGGCCAGGCGCGGATCGCGGTAGGAACTCAATGTAAACGTGCCGGCGCCGGCCGCGTAGCTGGCGCTGCCGCCATATGCGCCGCCTTTTTCGCGCAGGGCTGTATGCAGCACCTGGTTGGTCATCAGTTCAGCGGCGACAGCCAGGGCCGAGGCATCCGGATTGTGCACGCCCGGCACGGCCCAGGAAACGAAGCAATGGTTGATCTGGCTTGTCGCATGCAGGGCCGTGTTGGCCAGCGGCAATGCGGCAGCTGCTGCTGCCTCTGTCGGCGCAGCGGTATCCGTGCTGGCTGCCGGCAATTCCAGCAAGCGGGCCAGGGTGATGCCATCCTGCTCCAGGCCGGCGCACAGCACGGTCGGCTGCTGGGCGATGATGTGCGCGTGCAGGGTGTCGAGTTCGCGGGCGATTTCCTGCAAGCCTGCCGACGTCTTGCTCAGTTGCTGCAAGCGTCGGTAGAACGGCAATGCCGCCGGGCCGCCGACGATGTCGTCGAAGCGGCGCGTGGGCGACAGGGGAGCTGCCGAGGCCAGCATGGCGTAGCGGTTGCCCGATTCGGCCAGGCTGCTCAATTTGTCTTGCACCAGGCTTTCGATCAGGAAGGCCAGGCGCTCTTCTTCATCGAAGCGGGGCTTGGCGATCCAGGCCGACAGCACGGCGGCAATGGCCGCGTGTTCTTCGCGCAAGCCGCTGGCCGAGAACGACAGTTCCACGCGCATCGCCTGCTCTGGGCGCGGGATGGCTTCCAGGCCGATGTGGAACGAGGGCACCATGCTCTGGCGCCAGGCGCTGGCATCGTCGAACGACATCTCGCCCACGCCCAGTTCCGGCGCCAGGTCCGTGTACAGACGCAGCCATGGCCACGACGCTTCCGGCAGGCTCGACACGTCGTACAGCACGTTGGCATAGCTGATGCCGTTCGAGGCAATGCTGAACGCCACGGCGCCATCGACGGCGGGCGGGATCGGCAGTGCCGGGCGCGGCGCGGCGCTGACGTCGCCAGGGCGGATGCGCGGCAAGACTTCCGAATTCGATGGCAGTTGCTGATGCGCTTCCAGCGCGGCGGACTCGGCCACGATGTGTTCGCGCTCGGCATCCGTCAGCGTCGCTTGCAGGGCCGCCAGCTTGGCGTCTTCCTGGGCGGCGCGGTCCGTGAAGTAGGCGCTGTCGGGCACCACGTGCGTCGTCAAGCGGGTCGGATTGGCGATCAGCTCGCGCACCAGTTGCTTGAAGAATGCCGGGTCTTCGATTTGCTGTTCCAGGGTTTCCAGAATCGCCGCATTGTCGAAGGCGTCCATCACGTCGCCGCCATACATGGCCAGCGGCAAGGCGTGCAGCAAGCGGCCCAGGCCGTAAGGCATGCGGCCGCTGCTGATTTCGCGCTGGCTGTATTTGATGTCGCGCAAGGCGGCGTGCAGCACGGCGGCGGGTATGCCCTCTTCCGCCGTTTCTTCCAGCGCCGTCCAGATGCGCTGGTGCGCATCGGCGATCTGTTCCTGGGTCAAACCTTCCATGCCGATGTGGAACACCATCTGGCGGATGCCCGCGTCGCGGCCATTCATGTCCGATGGGCGGCCATAGCCGGCCGATTCCATGGCGCGCATGACGGGCGCCGACGATTCACCCAGCAAGCCATGCGACAGCAAATGCGCGTGATAGTAGGCGATGGGGTCGCTCGACTCGCCCATCAGCCAGGCGAATTGCAGGCCGAACTCATCATCGCGCGCTTCCTGCGACGGAATTTTGACAATGTTTTCCTGCGGCGCGGTCCACGCTGGGGCCAGCTGCGGCAGGCGGCGTTCGGAGAAGCCGCTGAGCTTGGACAGCACGCGCTCGGCCACTTGTTCTTGCACGGCCGACGCTTCGATATTGCCGGCCGTCATGATCACGGCTTGCGACGGATGGTAGTGGCTGGCGTGGAATTCTTTCAGCATTTCATGCGTCAGCTCGGGGATATTCAGCGGATCGCCGCCCGATTCCACTTCATACGTCGTGCCCTTGAGCAAGGCGCTGGCGATGCCGCTGTCGAGCGCGCGCATGGGGCTGTTGAAGGCGCCCTTCATTTCATTGAAGACGATGCCCTGGTACACCAGTTTGTCGCCCTCGAACGCATGGCGCCAGCCTTCCTGGCGGAAGTTCAGGTAATCGAGGTTCGGGAAGAAGGCCGCGTCCAGGTAGACGTCGAGCAAGTTGAAAAAATCCTTGCGGTCGGTGCTGGCGAACGGGTACACGGTGCGGTCCGGATAGGTCATCGCATTCATGAAGGTGGCCGTCGAGCGGCGCAGCATCGAGAAGAAGGGGTCGCGCACCGGGTAGCGCGACGAGCCGCACAAGGCCAGGTGTTCCAGGATGTGGGCGCGCCCGTCGCTCACTTCCGGCACAGTGGGAAAGGCCACCAGGAACACCATCTCAGCCTGCTCGGTATGCATGTGGATATGGCGCATGCCCGTTGCTGGCTCGACATATTGCTCGATGGTTGCCTGCAAGACTGGAATGAAGTTGCTGCTGACTTTTTCAAATGTGCTCATGCGGTATGGGATCTCTGCGGTAGGTGATTCGGATAGTCTGTGGGGCTGCATCACATCTGGGGGCAAAGTGGCGTAATGCCAGGGCCTGTCGCCAAGGCGGAGGGCTACTTTGACGCCTGCGTGAAGTTTTTCCCTATTGTACTAGGAGTATTCGTGCGCCGCCGCCGGGGCCTTGCTGGCAGCCGGAAAAGCGACAAAATTAACAAATTGATCATTTCAGGGTGGCTGGCGTCTCCGAATGTAAGCTTAGCGTACCATGCGCCTTTTCCCCCTTGTTGAATGAACCGAAGGCGCTTACCTTGTCCAGACTGTCCTTTCGCCAACTGTTATTTGCCGCCTTCATTTTGACGACGGGAATTTTGACGGCCACATCCGTGCAAGCCCTGCTGACCCTGGAACACCTGGCGCGGCTGGGGCGCGAGACGGCGGCGCAGGCGATTGCCCTGACGGAACAGTCGCAGCGCTTGTCCGAGCGCACCCTGGCCATGGAGCGCAGCGCGCGCCAATTCCTCGTGCTCGATGATCCCGTATTCCGCGAGCGCTACGCGGCGGCCCGCGATGAAGCGACGGCGGCGCTGCAAGTGCTGAACCGCGCCACGCCCGAGTTCGCGCCCCAGCTGGCCGACGAATGGACGGTGCAGGCGCAAGCGGCGTGGGAAGTCTTGCAAGCAGGCAAGCGCCGCAAGCGCGATGGCCACGCCGTTGTGTACCGCGCGTTTGCCCGCATGACGCAGATCAATGACAGCCTGGCGCGCGAAAGCAAAACGGAAATCGGCAGCCGCAACGATGCCCTGCTGGCCGAGCTGGAACGCCAGCGCCGCCTGCTGGGCGTGCTGGTGGGTGGCGCCGTGCTGCTGGCGGCCGTGCTGGCCACCTGCTTCGGCTTTCTATTGTCGCGCCCGCTGCGCCGCATCGAGACGGCCATCGAGCGCCTGGGCGAAAAGCGCTATGACCAGCCCATCGTCGTCGGCGGTCCGGCCGACACGCGCCGCCTGGGCCAGCAGCTCGACTGGTTGCGCCAGCGCCTGGCGGATCTCGATGCCGACAAGGAACGTTTTCTGCGCCACATCTCGCATGAGTTAAAAACGCCGCTGGCGGCCCTGCGCGAAGGCGTGGCCTTGCTGGAAGATGAAGTGGCCGGCAAACTCAGCGATGGCCAGCGCGAAATCGCCGGCATCCTGCAGCAAAACACGGCGTCCTTGCAAACCCAGATCGAAGACTTGCTGCGCTACAATACCGCCGCTTTTGACGCCCAGCATCTGGCGCGCAGCAAGGTCGATTTGCTGGTCTTGCTGCAAGATGTGGTGGCCGCGCAGCGCCTGCAATGGCTGGCGCGCCGTTTGACGGTCGAGGTGCAGGGAGTATCCCTGATCGTGCAGGCCGACCGCGACAAGCTGGCGACGGCCCTGGCGAATTTGCTGTCGAATGCCGTGCGCTTCAGCCCGGAAGGCGGCACCGTGCGTTTCACCCTGTCTTGCGAAGGCGGCCGCGTGCGCATCGACTGCATCGACGAGGGGGCCGGCGTGGCGCCCGAGGATGCTGCGCGTATTTTTGAACCGTTTTACCAGGGAGTGCGCCAGGCGGCCGGCGCGCGCAACGGCAATGGCATCGGCCTGTCCATCGTGCGCGAATATATCGCCGCCCACGATGGCAGCGTCACTCTTTTACCGCGCCAGGCCGGCGCACATTTTCGGATAGAACTGCCCTTATGATGACGAGAATTTCCCTGGCCGGCATGGCCGCCTGCGCGCTGCTGTTGGGCGCCTGCGCCGCCAAGCCCCCCACCCAGACGTCCGTGCTGGTGCAAACGCCACCGCGCGTCGTGGTGGTGATGGACCCGCAGCTCGCCGAGCTGCTGGCGTATCAAGGCGCCTTGCGCCTGATGACGCCGTCGGAACTGGTGAAAGCGCAGCTGGACCTGGCGAAAGCCGACCATGCGCCGCACAACACGCTACGCCGCGCCATGCTGCAAGCGGCCTTGCGCGGCCCCGGCGACCTGGCCCGCGCGCAAGCCTTGCTCGAGCCGCTGGCCACGGCCACGGGCAAGGACGCGCAACTGCTGGCGCCGCTGGCGCAATTGCTGGGCAGCCAGTATGCGGAACTGCGCCGCCAGGAAGAGGGCATCGACAAGCTCAATGCGCAGCTGCGCGACGCCCAGCGCCGTAACGACTTGCTCAATGAAAAACTGGAAGCGCTGAAAAACATCGAGCGCAGCCTGTCCGTGCGCCCAGCCGCGGGAGCGTCGAAATGAGCGAGCACGCCCACATTTTATTGGTCGACGACGATCCCGACCTGCTGCGCTTGCTGACCATCCGCCTGAAGGCGGGCAACTATCGGGTCACGGCCGTGGGCAGCGCGGAAGCGGCGCTGGCGCGCCTGGCCGTGGAATTGCCGGCCCTGGTCATTACCGATGTGCAATTGCCGGGTCGCGACGGCCTGGCCCTGTTCGATGAAATCCGCCGCCAGCATGCGGCCCTGCCCGTCATCCTGCTGACGGCCCACGGCACCATTCCCGACGCCGTCGACGCGACGGCGCGCGGCGCGTTTGCGTATCTGACGAAACCGTTCGATGGCAAGCTGCTCATGGAAAAAGTGGCGTATGCCATCAACTTGTCCACCGTCATGCCGGCGCCGGCGTCCGGCGACGAGAGCTGGCGTGCCGAGCTGATCAGCCGCAGTTCGCAGATGGCCGAACTGCTGGCCGAAGCCAAGCTGGTGGCGGGATCGGACGCCAGCATCCTGATCCGCGGCCCCAGCGGCACGGGCAAGGAATTGCTGGCGCGCGCCCTGCACAACGCCAGCCGCCGCGCCAAGGCGCCGTTTATCGCCGTCAACTGTGGCGCCATTCCCGAGCAGTTGCTGGAATCGGAACTGTTCGGTCACGTCAAAGGTTCGTTTACGGGCGCCGTCGGCAACCGCGAAGGCTTGTTCCAGGCGGCCGATGGCGGCACCCTGTTTCTGGACGAGATCGGCGACATGCCCTTGCCGCTACAGGTGAAATTGCTGCGCGTGCTGCAGGAGCGGGCCGTGCGCCCTGTCGGCGCCGACCAGACGCGCCCGGTCGACGTGCGGCTCTTGTCGGCCACGCACCGCGACCTCGACGTGGCCATGGCGGAAGGCCAGTTTCGCGAAGACCTGTATTACCGGCTCAATGTTGTGACCTTGACCCTGCCGCCGCTGGCCGAGCGGCGCGAAGATATCTCCCTGCTGGCGAACCATTTCTTGCAGAAACTGGCGGCCAAGTACCAGAAACCCCTGAACGGCTTCGCCCCCGACGCCTTGACTGCGCTGGTGGCCGCGCCATGGCCCGGCAATGTGCGCCAGCTGGTCAATGTCGTCGAGCAAGTGTGCGCGCTGGCCACGGCGCCGCTGGTGCCCTTGTCCCTGGTGCAGCGGGCCCTGCGCGTACCGTCCCTGGAAGCGCTCAGCTACAACGAAGCCAAGCAGCGCTTCGAGCGCGACTACCTGATTCAGCTGCTGCGCCTGACGGACGGCAACGTGGCCGACGCGGCCCGCCTGGCCGACCGCAACCGCACGGAGTTCTACCGTTTATTACAGAAATACGAGCTGACGCCGGCCCTGTTCCGCACGGATGGCGACCCTGTCGCTGAATAGCGACAAAAATAAAGCGTGGAAAATCAAGGGCTTGGCGCGAAATATTGACGCTCTGGCCACAAGCTGTCGCTGTCTGGCGACAAAAAGCCCCGTTTTGCCGGCCAGATTCGTCTGAAACGCGCAGAAAAAAATCGGGTTTGCATGTAAGTCATTGATTTTGAATGCAATTTAAAAGCTGGCACGGTGCTTGCTGTATGGGTAGATGTGACGCTTCAAAGTGTTGCTGTTTATTGCTATAGCCAAGTAAGAAGCTTTTAACTTCATTGAGAGGAACTACCATGCAAACATCGAAACTGTTCAATACCCTGGTCGCCGCTATCGTACTGTCGGGCGCCTCGATCACCGCTTCGCATGCAGCTGACTCCGCCCCAAAAGCACAAGCTCCTGCTGACACTGTAGTGGCCGCCAACGCTGCTGCTGCCGTCCCTGATGAAACCATCACTTCCTCGGCCAAGGCCGCCCTGAGCGCCGATGCGCAAGCCGCTGCCCTGCCAGTCAAGGTAGCAACCCAGCAAGGTGTGGTCGTCCTGTCGGGCGACGTACCGAGCGCCGAAGCGGGTGACCGCATCGTGCAGATCGTCGCCTCCGTGAGCGGCGTGAAAGAAATCAAGAACGAGCTGAAAGTCAAAGCCGCTGGCTAAACCCCTCGCGCTGTACTTTACTCCGGGTTGCCCTGTCTGCGGACAGGGCATTTTTTTGTGCCATTGTGTCCACAAGCCACGCCTGCTTCCAGGCAGGTAGCCCGGCGATAGGGTTAGAATAGCCGGCACTGGCGCCGCTCCCGGCGCTGCTTGTCATCCCCGGCACAGCGTTGCAAGGCTGCGCCGTTACCAGGCTACCGCATGTCTTCTTTTTCTCCCGCTGCCCTGTTGCGCAATCTGCAACCCGATAATTTCACCATCGCCCTGCTCGTTACCGTGGCGCTGGCCAGTTTCCTGCCGTGTACGGGCACGACGGCCGTGGTCTTCGGCCACGTCACCACCGTCGCCATCGGCGCCCTGTTCTTCCTGCATGGCGCCAAGCTGTCGCGTGAAGCCGTGGTGGCCGGCGTCATGCACTGGCGGCTGCACTTGCTGGTGCTGGCCAGTACTTTCATCCTGTTTCCACTGCTGGGCCTAGCCCTGCGTCCGCTGGCGCTGACGTTTCTCACGCCCGATTTATATGTGGGCATTTTGTTCCTGTGCGCGCTGCCGTCCACCGTGCAATCGTCGATCGCCTTGACAGCCATGGCGCGAGGCAATGTGCCAGCCGCCATCTGCAGCGCCTCGGCCTCGAACTTCATTGGCATCTTCCTTGCCCCCATCCTCGTGGGCTTGCTGGTGGCCAAGGGCGCGGAAAGCAAGTCGTCGGTCGATGCGGTACTCTCCATCGTCATGCAGCTGCTGCTGCCGTTTTTGGCTGGCCAGTTCCTGCGCCGCTGGATAGGCCGCTGGGTCGACCGCCACAAGGCCATGCTGAAATTCGTCGACCAGGGTTCGATCTTGCTGGTGGTCTACACGGCCTTCAGCGAAGCCGTCAGTGTAGGCCTGTGGCATACGATCTCGGTGGAAACCCTGGTAGCGCTGGGCCTGTTCAGCATCTTGCTGCTGGCGCTGGTTCTGGGCCTGATGACGTTCATCAGCCGCCGCCTTGGTTTTTCCAAGGAGGATGAAATCGCCATCGTCTTTTGCGGCTCGAAAAAAAGCCTGGCCAGCGGCGTGCCCATGGCCAAGGTGCTGTTTGCCACCCATTCGCTGGGCATGGTGATCCTGCCGCTGATGCTGTTCCACCAGATTCAGCTGATGATCTGCGCCGTGATTGCGCAGCGCTACGCGCGGCGTGACGAGGGGCAGGAAGTGCCAGCGTCGACGCTGTGATCCTGGCCTTGTAGTAGCCGCATCGCCTGGTACAAGCCGTCGACTATCACCGCATACGCCTGCCGCCGGCTCGCCTCGTCCGGCGCGCGCAGCACATACGACGGGTGATATACGGTCACCACCCAACGTCCATCGTGATGGATGGGCGTACCGACCAGCGGCGTCATGCTCGCCGCCGCATCTTGCAGCACGGACTTCAGCGCCGTGCTGCCCAGCGCCACGATCACCTGTGGTTTGACACGATCGATTTCTTCTTCCAGCCAGCCATGGCAGGCGAGAATTTCACGCTGCGCGGGTGTCTTGTGCAGGCGGCGCTTGCCGCGCGGTTCCCACTTGAAATGTTTGACGGCGTTGGTCAGATAGATGCTGTCGCGCGCCATGCCCGCTTCCTGCATCGCCTGGTCCAGCAGCGCACCGGCCGGGCCGACGAACGGCAAGCCCGCCAGGTCTTCCTTGTCGCCCGGCTGCTCGCCGACGAGCATGATGTGCGCCTGTTCGGGCCCTACGCCGGGCACGGCCTGAGTGGCGCTTTTCCATAGTTCGCAGCGGCGGCACTGGTCAAGGGTGGTGGTTGCCGCGCGCGCGGGTTGGGCGCGCTCGGCGGCAATCGGGATCATGGTGGCGCCGCTGCGCTGGCCTACGCTGGCCGTCTGGCCCGTGCGGCGCTCGCCATTCGCTGCGCCGCTGAGCATGGCGGGCACGATGGCGCCTTCCGGCAGGTTTTTCCAGAAACGCGAGGGGATATGGCTGCGCAGCAGGCCGGCGTTCAGGCGCGCGGGATTGAAGATGCTGCGGTAATAGGTCAGCCACAGGGCTTCACCCGCATCGTCGATATCGGCCGCGCCGCGCAGCAGGGCCGGTCCCGCGTGCAAGGTCGCGCCATTCCACAGCATGCTGGCCTGGGGCGTGGCGATCATCCAGCTGATGGCGCCCATGCGGCGGGCGAAGTGGCGCGCCACCTGCGGCAGCACGTCGTGCGTGGGCTCGAACCAGGCCACGAAGCGGGGCGCGCCCTCGGCTTCGCTGCGTTCGCGGAAGCGCACATACGCGTGCATGTCGTGCTCTTCGCGGCGCACGGCCTTGGCCATGGCGTGCAGGCGCGCGCCGTCCGTATCGGCAGGCGACATCACGTCGTGCTGGCCCAGCTGCCAGCGCCAGAGCACCTGATACAGAAAGGCCCAGCGATCCGGGGCGCTGAAACAGGCGGCGCTTTCCAGTAATTCCACCAGGGGACGGGGCAGTCGCAGCAGTGGTGCGCTGGTATCCGTTGCCTCCGGCGTGGAGGAAAATAGGTCGCCATCACCGGCTTGCGACTGCCAGACAACGTCCGCAGGCGGTACGCCGCGCGCGATCAGTTCCCGCGCGGCAGCGCGCCACTCGTCGAACGACTGCGCCAAGCGCACGACAGGGCTCATGCCGCCTGCAGTTCGGGCCATAAATGCATCTGCTGCGGCGCTTCCGCCATGGCCCGGCGCAGGTGTTCGGAGGCGGTGGTATCGCGCGCGGGAAAGTAGTCGGCCGTGATGATGAATGGCGCAATTTTCTTCATGCTGCAGCGCAGGCGCGACAGGTCGGCGTAGCGCACTTGCCGCAGCTGGCGCAGCTCGACGATGCGCTGCGCGTTGCGCAGGCCAATGCCGGGCACGCGGGCGATCATGTGCTGTGCCGCACGGTTCAAGTCCAGCGGAAAATGTTCGCGGTGTGCCAGCGCCCAGGCCAGCTTGGGATCGATATCGAGCGCCAGGTTGCCGCCCGTGGCGGGCAGCAGTTCGCTGGCCTGGAAACCATAGCTGCGCAGCAGGAAATCGGCCTGGTACAGCCGGTGTTCGCGCAGCATGGGCGGCGGCGCCAGCGGCACGCTTTTCGGGCTGTCGGGGATCGGGCTGAAGGCCGAGTAGTACACGCGCTTGAGTTTGTAGCTGCCGTACAAGGTCTCGGCCGTGGAGAGGATCTGCTGGTCGTCGCTGGCGTCGGCGCCGACGATCATTTGCGTGCTTTGCCCGGCCGGCGCGAAGCGCGGCGAGCGCGGTTCTTCCGCTTTCTCATCGAGCTTGCGGCGGATGGCGCCCATCGCCAGTTTAATCGTATGCACGCTTTTTTCCGGCGCCAGTTTTTGCACGCTGTCTTGCGTCGGCAATTCGATATTGACGCTGAGCCGGTCGGCATAGCGGCCCGCCTGCGCGACCAGGGCAGGATCGGCGTCGGGAATGGTTTTCAGATGAATATAGCCGCGGAACTGGTGCACCTCGCGCAACTCGCGCGCCACTTGCACCAGCTGCTCCATCGTGTAGTCGGCCGACTGGATGATGCCGGAACTGAGGAACAGGCCGTCGATATAGTTGCGCAGGTAAAAGTCGGCCGTCAGCTTGACCACCTCGGCCACCGTAAACCGCGCGCGCGGCACGTTCGAGCTACGGCGGTTGACGCAGTACTGGCAATCGTACAGGCAGTAATTGGTCAGCAGTACTTTCAGCAGCGAGACGCAGCGTCCGTCCGGTGTGTAGCTGTGGCAAATGCCCATGCCGGAGGTGGCGCCAAAGCCATCCTTGCCGATGGAATCGCGCTTGGGCGCGCCGCTGCTGGCGCAGGACGCGTCGTACTTGGCCGCGTCGGCGAGGATTTCCAGCTTGTCCGTCAATTCCATGGCTCACCTCAATATACTGTGTTTATATACAGTATATCAGGGATACCACCTTGTGTTGGCTTGACTTGCGCCATGGCAGAACGCTATATATGGGTGTATATTACGCTCCTTGTTCAGCGTTCACTTACAAGGATACGATCATGCGCCTCACCTCCCTCGCCCGCCTGCTTGGCGTCGCCCTGCTCGCTACTGCCGCCACCTCCGCCTTTGCCGGCGAAGTAGTGGTGTCGGCCGCGGCCAGCCTGACGAATGCGTTCAAGGATGCGGCGCAAAGCTACGAGGCGCAGTATCCGGGCAGCAAGGTGTCCCTGAACTTCGCTGCCTCGGGCGTGCTGCTGCAACAGATCGTCAAGGGCGCGCCCGTGGACGTGTTTGCCTCGGCAGACCAGGAAACCATGGATGCGGCGCAAAAGCAGGGTCTCGTCTTGCCGGCCGACCGCATGGACTTCGTCAGCAACAGCCTGGTGCTGATCGTGCCGCACGATAGCAAGCTGGGCATCAAGAGCTTGAGCGACCTGACGCACAAGGGCGTGACCCGCGTGGCCATCGCCAACCCGGCCAGCGTGCCCGTCGGCCGTTACTCCGAAGGCGCGCTGAAGAAGGCCAAGCTGTGGGACGCCGTGCAGACCAAGGCCATCGGCACGCAGAACGTGCGCCAGTCGCTCGACTATGTGGCGCGCGGCGAAGTCGATGCGGGCTTTGTCTACGCCACCGACGCGGCCATCATGAAGGATAAAGTCAACGTGGTGCTGGAGGTGCCATTGGCCTCGCCCGTGCTGTACCCGATCGCCACCATCAAGGGCAGCAGCAATGCGGCCGAAGCAAAGCGCTTCGTCAGCTACCTGCAGACGGCGCCGGCGCAAGCCATCCTGGCCAAGTACGGATTCAAGAAACCATAACTTAAGCACGCGCCCGCATGGATATCGCCTGGACCGCGCTGGCCCTGTCGCTCAAAGTGGCGGCGTGGGCCACGGCGCTCAATTTGTTGCTCGGCATCGGCACGGGTTATCTGCTGGCGCGCACGCGTTTTCCTGGGCGCGAGCTGCTCGACGCCCTGTTGACCCTGCCGATGGTGATGCCGCCCACCGTGCTGGGCTATTACCTGCTGGTGCTGCTGGGCCGGCGCGGCACCCTGGGCGTCTGGCTGCAGGACAACTTCGGCATCAACCTCATCTTTACGTGGCAGGGCGCCGTGATCGCTTCCACCGTGGTCGCCTTTCCCCTCGTCTTCAAGCCGGCGCGCGCCGCCTTCGAGGCCGTCGACGGCCAGCTGGAGCAGGCGGCCCGCGTGCTGGGCATCTCGGAAATGGCGATTTTCTTCCGCGTGACCTTGCCGCTGGCCTGGCGCGGCATTCTCGCAGGCGTGCTGCTGGGCTTTGTGCGCGCGCTGGGCGAGTTTGGCGCCACCCTGATGGTGGCCGGCAGCATCCCCGGCAAGACGCAGACCCTGTCGGTGGCTGTGTATGAAGCCGTACAGGCGGGCCAGGACGACGTGGCCAATACGCTGGTCTTGATTATCTCCTTTGTCTGCATCGTGGTGCTGCTGTCGGCTGGCCGCCTGGCGCCCGGGCGCATCGCGCACAAATGACGGCCATGATGACGCCCATGCAACTCGACCTCGACATTCGCGCCACCTTGCGCTCCGGTAAGCGCCGTTTCGACATGCAGGTGCAATGCACCTCAAGCAGCCAGCGCATCGCCATGTATGGCCCGTCCGGCGCCGGCAAGAGCATGACCCTGAAAGCCATTGCCGGACTCTTCACGCCTGACGCGGGCCATATCCGCCTGAACGGGCGCACCCTGTTCGATTCCGCCGCCGGCATCAATTTGCCGCCGCAGCAGCGCAATGTCGCCTATCTGTTCCAGGATTACGCCCTGTTTCCGCACCTGACGGTGCGCCAGAACGTGGGCTTTGGTCTGGCGCGGGGCTGGTTCAACCCGCGCGCGCGCGAAAAGCTGGCCAAGGTCGAGCATTGGCTAGCCGCGTTTCACTTGCAGGAACTGGCGCACCAGTTTCCCGACGAGTTGTCCGGTGGCCAGCGCCAAAGGGTGGCGCTGGCGAGGGCGCTCGTGGCCGAGCCGGCCGCGCTGCTGCTCGACGAGCCGTTTGCCGCCCTCGATCCGGCCCTGCGTGTCAAAATGCGGCTGGAACTGAGCCAGTGGCAGCAACGCCTGGACGTGCCCATGATCCTGATCACCCACGATCCGGAAGATGCGCGCATCCTGGGCGAGCATGTGCTGTACTTGCGCGACGGACAGATCGATAACAGGGAAGAACACATGGCATTGGGGGAACGCATTGGATAAAATCGGCCTGCAAGGCTCGGTATGGATGACGGTGGGCGGCGAGCATCTGGGCGGCGCCGGCCGGGTGGAATTGTTGGGCGCCATCGCCGAATGCGGCTCCATCACGCAGGCGGCCAAACTCGTCAAGATGAGCTAC
Organism: Janthinobacterium leeuwenhoeki; assembly: GCF_051380795.1. NCBI lineage: Bacteria > Pseudomonadati > Pseudomonadota > Betaproteobacteria > Burkholderiales > Oxalobacteraceae > Janthinobacterium > Janthinobacterium leeuwenhoeki. The sequence continues at coordinate 73,349 of NZ_JBNYXT010000010.1, read as the reverse complement.
AAGGCGGCCTGGGACGCCATCGACGCCATGAACAACCTGGCCGGCGAGCCGCTGGTCGAGCGCCTGACGGGCGGCAAGGGCGGCGGCGGCACGCGGCTGACACCACGGGGACGCCAGCTGGTCGACAATTTCCGCATCATCGAGCGCGAGCATGCGCGCTATCTGCGCCAACTGGGCAGCCAGGCCGAAGGCATCGCCGACGATCTTTTACTCATACGGAGAATGGCCATGAAAACCACGGCACGCAATCAATTCCTCGGCAAGGTGACCGAACTGAAACAGGGCGCCGTCAACGATGAAGTCACGCTGGCATTGCCCGGTGGCCAGCACATCGTCGCCATCGTCACGCAGGGCAGCAGCGCCAGCCTGGGCCTGGTGCCGGGCGCGGAAGCGTTTGCACTGATCAAGGCCTCGTCCATCATCCTCGTGGCGGACAGCGAGGGCGTGCGCTTTTCCGCGCGCAACCAGCTGGCCGGGCTGGTGACGCGCGTGCAGACGGGCGCCGTCAACACGGAAGTGGTGCTGGACTTGCCACGCGGCGGCACGATCGCCGCCATCATCACCAACCAGAGCAGCAGCGAGCTGGGCATCGAAATCGGCAGCAATGTGACGGCGATGTTCAAGGCGTCCAGTGTGATCCTGGGGGTGCCCGCCTAAACCCAAAGCAAGGACTGGGGTCGTACCCTGAGGGTACGACCCCGGCCTTTATCTCTTGGGTTCAAACGCGCCTAATCCTTCAACCGCGACAACCACTCGGACGCTGCCGCCAGCGTCAGTTCCAGTTCCTGCGCCGTCTGCGCCAGCAGCGCCGGCACGGCGTCCAGGCGGCCCGCATCGATGGCTTCCTCGGTGGCGAACGCGGCGCGGATCAGGCGTTTCGTGCCCAGGGTGCCCACGGAGCCGCGCACGCTGTGCAGGATGCGCGCCACGTCGCTGTGGCGGCCTGCCTGCAATGCCGTTTCGGCATCGCGCACGGGCGTCATGCCCTTGTTCAGCGCGTCTTCCACCATGCGCCGCAGCACGCCGCGCCCCTTCGCGTCGCGTCCCATCACGCGCATCAGCGGCGCCATGGAAAATACCTCTTCATCGGCGACACGTGCCGGCCCGGCCATCTGCATGTGCGGGTGCTTGGGCAGGTGGCGCAGGATGACTTCCATCATCTCTTCCACCACCACGGGCTTGGCGATGAAATCGCTGATGCCGGCCGTCATGCAGCGCTCGCGTTCGGACGCCAGCACGCCGGCCGTCATGGCGATCACGGGCAGGCTCAAGCGCAGTTCCGTGCGGATGATGTGGGTGGCGCTGAAACCGTCCATGATGGGCATCTGCATGTCCATTAGCACGATGTCGTAGCGCAGCGCTTCCGTGCGCAGCCGTTCCACGGCTTGCAAGCCGTCGCCCACCACGTCCAGGGTGGCGCCCATGTGTTCGAGGATGCCGCGCGCCACGGCCTGGTTCAAATGATTGTCTTCCACCAGCAGGAAATGCACGCCGGCCAGTTCCGTGCCCAGCGGCTGGTGCAGCATGCGCTGCTCGTCGCCATCGTTCTTGGCGATCAGCGCCTGGTGCAGGGCATCGAACAGGCTCGATCCCGTGATCGGCTTCATCAGCACGACATCGGCTTCGGCCGCGCTGGAGATTTCCTCCAGGTGGTTGCGGGCGAAGGCATTGACCATCACCACGATGGGCTGGCGCTGGCCGCTGGCCGCCTGGCGGATGGCCTTGGCCGTGGCCAGACCGTCCATCACGGGCATGTGCCAGTCGGCCAGCACCACGTCGTACGGCTGCTGCTGCGCCAGGCGTTCGCGGTACAGCTCGATGGCGGCAAAGCCGGAGTCCACTTCGTCGGCCAGCCAGCCCCAGGCCTCGATCAGCTTGACGATCAGTTCGCGCGTGGTGCGGTTATCATCGGCCACCAGCAGGCGCAGCTGGCCCAGGGCCGGCGTGCGCCGCGTTTCGGCCGGCTGCGCCAGCATGTCGAAGGGCACGCTGAACCAGAAGCGGCTGCCCTTGCCTTCGCTGCTGGCGACGGCGATATCGCCGCCCATCATGTGGATCAGCTGCTTGCTGATGGCCAGGCCCAGGCCCGTGCCGCCGAAGCGCCGCGTGATGCTCTGGTCGCCCTGTGAAAACGCGGAAAACAGCTGCTGTTGCTGCAGTTCCGTCATGCCGATGCCCGTGTCGCGCACTTCGAAGCGCAGCCAGGCGCGCCCGTTTTCGCTCTCGGCCAGGCTGACGGCCACCACCACTTCGCCGCTCTCGGTAAACTTGATGGCGTTGCCGGCCAGGTTGACGAGGATTTGCTGCAGACGCTGGGCGTCACCCATGAGGCGCCGCGGCACGTCGGGCTCGACGGCAATGGCCAGTTCCAGCTCCTTTTCGCCCGCATTCATCGTCATCGTCGTCGCCAGGGTATTCATGACTTCGTCGAGGTCGAATTCGACGGGCGACAATTCCATGCGCCGCGCCTCGATCTTCGAATAGTCGAGCACGTCGTTGAGGATGCCCAGCAGCGACTGGCCCGCCACGCGCACCATGGTCAGATACTTGCGCTGTTCCGTATCGAGCTTTGTATTGCCCAGCAGATACACCATGCCCAGCACGGCATTGAGGGGCGTGCGGATTTCATGGCTCATGTTGGCCACGAAATCGCTTTTCGCGCGGTTGGCCGCCTCGGCCCGGTCGCGTTCCTGTTCCAGCTCCGCCGCGCGCGCTTCGAGTTCCTGCTGCAGGCGGTCGCGTTCGCCCATCAGACCGTTGAACGCTTCCGTCAGTTCGCCGATCTCGTCGCGCTGCTGCACCGGCACGGGGGTGAAACGGCCGCCGCTGGTGCGCAGGGCCAGCAGGGTGTCGCGCAGGCGCACCAGCGGCGACAGCAGGCGCACGGTGACCCAGCCCAGCACGGCTGCGGCCAGCAGCGAGGCGAGGATGCTCCACAGTACCAGCCGGTACAGCACGCCATCGAACGGTGCGAAGGCATCCGCGACGGGCAGCGAGGCGGCCAGCAGCCAGTTCACCGATTTCAGGCGCTTGAAGCTGTTGACGGCCGTGATGCCGCCGCTGTTGGTGCTGACCATGCTGCCTTCGCCATCTTGCTTCAGCAACTCGGTGGTGCTCAGGTTGGCGTTCGGCTGGCGCGGCTGCAGCAAACGGCTGGTATCGGGGTGCAGCACGTAGCGCGGCACGGCGCCGCGCGTGAGGATGAAGTAATAGCCGCTCTTGCCGATCTTTTCCGAACGCAAGCGGCCCAGCAGGTTGTCTTTGTACAGGCGCAGCACGCCGATCACCACGCCAGCCACCTGGCCATCGGCGGCCAGTACGGGCGCCACCATCTGCACGATGGGCATGCCGCTCGACTTGCCCAGCATGGGTTCGGTGATCATGGGCTGGCGCGTGCGCAGCACGGTCTGGAAGTACTCGCGCTCGGCGACGTTGATGCCGATGCGCCCGGCCACCTGCGGCATGTCGGCCACGATGGCGCCATGCGCGTCGAGCACCAGCACGTCATCGAACAGCGCCAGCATAGAGCGGCGCGCATAATATTCGCGCAATTGGGCTGGCTGGGCGATCAGTTCCGGCGGCTGCTGCCTGGCCGTCAGCGTGACGATTTGCAGCAGCATGCCCAGCTTGTCGTCGAGTTCGGCAGCGGTGCGGCTGATCAGGGACGACTGCTGGCTCAGCAGTACTCGGGTGAAGTCGTCGCGCATGTGTTGCACCTGGATCATGGTGACCAGGGCGATCATGGCGATCGAGGTCAGGCTGGTGGCCAGCGCGACTTTTGCTTTAATGCCGAGAGGCTTCATGATTTCCTTTTCAGTACCGGGCGGCACAGGCGGCAGACGACGCTGTCAGGAATTTTCCTATCAAAACATTAACTTGGCAAGCGGCGCCGCGTAAATTGCCCTTCCCCGCAAGGGCTTTTGACGATGTTGCCATGTAATTAAAGTCAGAACGTCGTTTATTCAGCGCAATTGCGGTGAAATTGGCACACGGCAACCGTGTATGCAGTAAACTTGTTATTGCATTTTATAAAAGGTACCGACATGACTGAAGCGCTACTCACTCCCACCTTGCCTACAGTGAACGTGGAGGCGTTGCGTGCGCGATGTTCGACCTGCAGCATGCATCAATTGTGTCTGCCGATGGGCCTCGATGTGGGCGATATGGACAGGCTGGACCAGATCATCGGCCGCCGCCGCAAGATCGTGCGCGGCGCCTCGCTGTTCCGCATCGGCGACTCGTTCCAGAACCTGTATGCAATCCGCCTGGGGCACTTCAAGACATACCAGATCAATCCGGGCGGCGAAGAGCAGGTGACGGGTTTCCAGATGGCCGGCGAACTGCTGGGCATGGACGCCATCAGCGCCGACCGCCACCACTGCAATGCGGTGGCGCTGGAAGACAGCGAAGTGTGTGAAATTCCCTTTTCCAGCCTGGAACAGTTGCTGGGCAATATGCCGACCCTGCTGCGCCATTTCCACCGCATGATGAGCCAGGAAATCACGCGCGAGCAAAGCGTCATGCTCTTGCTGGGCAATATGCAGGCGACGCAGCGCTTTGCCGCCTTCATCGTCAACCTGGCCTCGCGCTATGAGGCGCGCGGTTATTCGGGCAGCAATTTCCAGTTGCGCATGTCGCGCGAGGAAATCGGCAACTACCTGGGCCTGACCATCGAAAGCGTCAGTCGCCTGCTGTCCAAATTCAAGAAGGAAGGCTGGCTGCGCGTCTCCAACCGCGAGATCGAAATCCTGCAGCCGGCCAAATTAAAAGCCATCACCGCCGGCACGGACGTTTGCAAATAAGACTTACAGTTCTTCATCCGCATGCAGCGCGATACTGCGCTGCAGCGGCCAGGTCCAGATGCCGGACAGGCGCCACTCGCGTTTGTCGTTTTCCACCAGCACTTGCCATCGGCTGCGCTCGAGCATCGGCAGCGCCACGCTAAAATTGCCGGCCGCATCGGGCTGCACCAGCAGCTTGATATCCTTTTCCGGCAGGGTCGCATGCGCCAGGTGCAGCTGCAACGGCCCCTGGTAAGCCTTGCCGAAGCTGTGCACGGAACCGGTCAGGCGCGCTGACGCCACGTCATACGACAAGCTGGTATCCATCGCCAGGTCGCTGGCGATCGTGTCGCGCTTCAAATCCTGGTTGATCGCCTTGCCCTGCTTGTAATAGTCGCCCACCACCAGCGCATCGGGCTGCGTAAACGCGATATAGCCCATGAAGCTGCCGACGACCACGGACAGGCCGGGGCCGATCATCAGCAACCATGGCCAGCGATGCTTGTACCACGGGGCAACGGGGGCTTGCAGCTTGAGACTGTCGGACATTTTGTTCTCCTTGGGGTCAGACCCTTTGGGTCTGACCCCAGCTTTTGCTTCTGGGTTGAAAATAAAGTAAAGCTAACGCATGTTTGATGCTACCCCTACGGCGAAATACCGGGGTCGGACCCAGAGGGTCCGACCCCGAATCAACATCACCGCGGCACGATGAATACCGCGCTTTCACGCACATGCAGCGACGGGTCGTCCAGCGAGTGCAATTCGATCGCAATCTTGTTCGAGCCTTTCTCGCCGACGCCGTGCGGCGCACGCAGGCGTATCGGCCAGCCCAGCGTTTCCGTCGGCTGCAAGGTCACTTCTTCGCGCGTCAGCAAGGTCAGGCCCGGCAAGCCGGAAGCGCTGATTTTAAAATGCTGGATTTGCTCCGAGGTGTTCATGATCTGCAGGCGGTAGACGTTTTCGATCATGCCGTCTTCCACTTCGCGTCCCATCGAACCGCGGTCGCGGATCACGTCCATTTTCAGGGGCGTGCGCAGGGCCAGCGAAGTACATACGGCGATGATGATCAGGGCCAGGATGGAAGTGTAGATCAGCACGCGCGGGCGCATGGCGCGCTGGCGGATCTGCTTCGAATTGAAGTTGTTTTCCATCGCATGGTCGGTACTGTAGCGTATCAGGCCACGCGGCCGCTCGACCTTGTCCATCACGCTGTTGCAGGCATCGACGCAGGCGGCGCAGCCGATGCATTCATACTGCAGGCCGTTGCGGATATCGATACCGGTCGGACACACCTGCACGCACAGGGTGCAGTCGATGCAATCGCCCAGCTTGTCGTTGTTGCCGGCCTTCTTGCTGATGGCGCCACGTGGTTCGCCGCGCTTGGTATCGTAGGTGATGATCAGGGTGTCCTGGTCGAACATGGCGCTCTGGAAGCGCGCGTAGGGGCACATGTATTTGCACACCTGCTCGCGCAGCCAGCCTGCGTTGCCGTAGGTTGCCAGGCTGTAGAACAAGACCCAGAACCATTCCCAGGGACCGAAATTGAGGGTGGTCACCTCGCGCGCCAGTTCCTTGATCGGCGTGAAGTAGCCGACAAAGGTAAAGCCCGTCCACAGGGCGATGGCGCCCCATGCCAGGTGCTTGGCCGTCTTCTTGAAGGCCTTGCGCACGGAGGGGCCCTGCTTGTCGAGGGCCATGCGCGCGCTGCGCGTGCCCTCGATGCGGCGTTCGACCCACAGGAAAATTTCCGTGTATACCGTTTGCGGGCAAGAGAACCCGCACCACACCCGCCCGGCAATGGCCGTGACGAGGAACAACAAATACGCACAGATGATCAGCAGGGCCGCCAGATAGATGAAATCCTGGGGCCACAGCACGACGCCGAAAATGTAGAACTTGCGCGTGGTCAAATCGAACAGCAGGGCTTGCCTGCCATTCCAGGTCAACCACGGCAAGCCGTAGAACGCCAGCTGGGTAAGCCATACGCATACCCATCGCCAGGTAGCGTAGCGTCCTTTGGCCTCGCGAGGGTAGATCTGCTCGCGGGCCGCATACATCTTGATGACTTGAGGTTCCATTACGTCATTTCACGGGCGTCTGGGGATTCGACAGGCTCCAGACATACGCCGACAGCACGTGTACCTTGGATTCGCCGAGGAAATCGCTGAAGGCCGGCATGGTGTTGCTGCGTCCCTTGCGCACGGTTTCCATGATGGTATCGGCGCTGCCGCCGTACAGCCAGATCTTGTCCGTCAGGTTAGGCGCACCGAGCATCGGGTTGCCCTTCGCATCGGCGCCGTGACAAGCCATGCAGGCGCCGAACTTGGCCTTGCCCAGCACCGACTTGACGGGATCCGAGGTGGAACCGGACAGGCTCAGCACATAATGGGCCACGTTCTCGACATCCTTTTCGGAACCCAGGGCGGCGCCCATCGGTGGCATCTGCCCATTGCGGCCATGCAGGATGGTGGTCTTGATGATGTCGGGTTCACCGCCATACAGCCAGTCCTTGTCGGTCAGGTTGGGGAAGCCCTTGTTGCCGCGCGCATCCGAACCGTGGCATTGCGCGCAGTAGGTCAGGAACAGACGCTGGCCGATGGCTTGCGCCTGCGGATCGGCGGCCACCGTCTTCAAGTCCTGGCTCAGGTACTTGTTGAACAGGGGGCCGTAGTCGGCTTCCGCCTTCTTCAGCTCTTCCTCGTACTGGCCCGTCGATTTCCAGCCCAGGCTGCCGGCATAGTTGCCCAGGCCCGGGTACAGGAACAGGTACGCCAGGGCGAAGACGATGGTGATGTAGAACAACCACATCCACCAGCGCGGCATCGGCGTGTTGAGTTCCTTCAAGTCCTCGTCCCAGACGTGGCCCGTGGTGCCATCGGCAGGGGCGCCGTCGACCACTTTGATTTTCGACTGCGAGTACAGCAGCACGCCGCAGCCGATGATGCCCAGCAGGGACAGCACGATGATGTAGATATTCCAGAAGCCATTGGTAAAATCAGCCATGGTTGCGCTCCTTCGCCACGCTCATCTCGGCCTCGGCCGGATAGTCCAATGCGTCATCGTCGAACGGCAGGCGCGCCGCCGCGTCGAAGTCGCTGTTGCTGCGGCTGAACGTCCACCACAGGATGCCCACGAACGTCGTAAAGGAAACCACCGTCATGACGCTGCTGGCGCTGTCAAACAGGTTTTCGATTGCCATGCTAATTCCTTGTTTTGATTAATGTACCGAGGCCTTGCAGATAGGCGACCAGGGCGTCTTCTTCCGTCTTGTCCTGCAGCTGGGCCGGCGCGGCGGCGATTTCCGCATCGCTGTACGGATCGCCAAGGCGTTTCAGCGCGCGCATCTTTGGCATGATCTCGTCAGGCACCAGCTTGGTTTTCGCCAGCCATGGGTAGGCCGGCATGTTCGACTCGGGCACCACGTCGCGCGGGTTGTTCAAGTGCGTGCGGTGCCATTCGTCGCTGTAGCGCGCGCCCACGCGGGCCAGGTCCGGCCCCGTGCGCTTGGAACCCCACTGGAACGGACGGTCGTAGACGAACTCGCCAGCGACCGAATAGTGGCCATAGCGTTCCGTTTCCGCGCGCAGCGGGCGCACCATCTGCGAGTGGCAGTTGTAGCAGCCTTCGCGCACGTAAATGTCGCGGCCAGCCAGGCGCAGCGGCGAGTACGGCTTCAGGCCGGCGACCGGCTCCGTCGTGCTCTTCTGGAAGAACAGGGGGACGATCTCGACAGCGCCGCCGATACTGATCACTACCGTGACCAGGGCGATCAGCAGCCAGGGGTTTCTCTCAATCCATGCATGTGAAAATTTCATTTGCTTTCGCTCCTATCAGGCGTGCGCCGCGTTCAGTTCCGGAATGCGGGCGACGGGGAGTTTGCTGCCGCGCAAGGTCATCCAGGTGTTGTAGCCCATGATGCACATACCCGACAGATACAGCAGGCCACCGGCCACGCGCACCACGTAGTACGGATACGTTGCTTTCACGCTCTCGACAAAGGTGTAGGTCAGGGTGCCGTCCGGATTGACCGCGCGCCACATCAGGCCCTGCATCACGCCGGCGATCCACATTGCGGCGATGTACAGCACGATGCCGATGGTGGCCACCCAGAAGTGCACGTCGACCAGGCGCGTGCTGTGCATCTGCGTGCGGCCCGCCAGGCGCGGCAGCAGGTAGTAGATCGAACCCATGGTGATGAAGCCCACCCAGCCCAGGGCGCCCGCGTGTACGTGGGCAACGGTCCAGTCGGTGTAGTGCGACAGCGAGTTGATGGTCTTGATCGACATCATCGGACCTTCGAAGGTGGCGATGCCGTAGAACGACAGCGAGACGATCATGAATTTCAGGATCGGGTCGGTGCGCAGCTTGTGCCAGGCGCCCGACAGGGTCATGATGCCGTTGATCATGCCGCCCCAGCTTGGTGCCAAGAGAACCAGGGAGAAGACCATGCCGATCGATTGCGTCCAGTCAGGCAAGGCCGTGTAGTGCAGGTGATGCGGGCCGGCCCACATGTAGGTAAAGATCAGCGCCCAGAAGTGGACGATGGACAGGCGGTACGAGTACACGGGGCGCTCGGCCTGTTTCGGGATGAAGTAGTAAACCATGCCCAGATAGCCGGCGGTGAGGATGAAACCCACCGCGTTATGGCCGTACCACCACTGGATCATCGCGTCTTGCACGCCGCTGTAGGCGGAGTAGGATTTGGTGGCTGAAGCGGGGCTGACGGCGCCGTTGACCACGTGCAAGATCGTCACGGCCAGGATGTAGGCGCCGAAGAACCAGTTGGCCACGTAGATATGCTTGACCTTGCGCTTGATCAGGGTGCCGAAGAAGACGATGGCGTAGGCGATCCAGACGACGGCGATGAGGATGGTGATGGGCCATTCCAGCTCGGCGTATTCCTTGCCGCGCGTCATGCCCAGCGGCAGGGTGACCACCGCTGCCAGAATCACTGCTTGCCAGCCCCAGAAGGTGAAGGCGGCCAGCTTGTCGGAAAACAGGCGCACCTGGCAGGTGCGTTGCACGACGTAGTACGAGGTGGCGAACAGGCCGCAGATGCCGAAGGCGAAAATCACCGCATTCGTGTGCAGCGGACGCAAGCGTCCGTATGTCAGCCATGGTATGTCGAGGTTCAGGGCAGGCCAGGCCAGCTGAGCGGCGATGATAACGCCAACCAGCATGCCGATGATGCCCCATACCACAGTAGCGACCGCGAATTGCTTCACGATCTTGTAGTTATAGTTCAGCGATTGATCCACAAAGACTCTCCCTGGAATTACTATTTATGATGGTGGCCAGAGAGTAAGTGTTTGACCGCGAAAAAACTTTGATGTGGATCAAAATTCCCTATATGAAATAAGCGTAGCGAACTGGCATCGAAATATAGTGATATTTCGGTCAAAAAACCCATGCAAGATCCCTGCAACCGCTGGCTTGATGTAGCTTAAAACATGTAGATTAGCAACGGTTTACAGTGGACAGTCCAGTCATGATGAGGGCTAGCCATGAGTCATGCCGATAGCGCGCCAGCGGATGGTGAAGATATTAAGTTGGTTGTGGGAAAGTTCAACGGAACGTCCCTGTTCAGCTACAGCCTGCTCGACTGCCTGCAGCAAATGCCGTCGCCGGGCATCGTCATCTTCGTGCATGGCGTCAATTCCGACGGCGAGTGGTACCGCGCGGCCGAAGCAGGCCTGTGCAAGGGCCTGAACACGCGCATGAAGCGCTGCGACGAGCACCTGTGCCACGCCACGCCCGAGGCCGGACAATTGACGCCGGTGGGCTACCGGAGCGAGTTGAGCGATGACGGCTATGTCGATCCCGACTATACGGCCAGCACCTTCATCGAGCCGCAAGCGCACTTCTCGCCCGTGATCCAGTTCCGCTGGGGCTACAAGGCCAGCGACAAGGAATTGCAGCAGTATGGCGATTCGGTCTACCTGAACGAACACGATTATTGGGGCGGCGGCCCGTTCGCCAATGGCTGCTCCTCGCTGCCGGACCTGTGGGGCGAGGGCTTGTCGGACGCCCTCTTCCTGTTCATTCATATCGAGCATCTCAATCCCGTCAACGACCGCATCGTGTATGCCTGCCCGCCGCGCCCCTACTTTGTGCTGGCCGCGCTGCGCCTGGCGCACCTGGTGGCGGCCATCCGCCGGCAGCAGGCCGACGTGCCCATCACGCTGGTGTGTCACAGCCAGGGCAATATGGTGGGCATCGCTGCCGCGTTTCTGGGCAACAAGATGCCCGACGTGCGGGATGCGGCAGGCAAAAGTGGCCGTTGCGTGGCCGATACTTATGTCTTGTGCAACCCTCCGTACAGCCTGTTGCGCAGAAACGACACGGAAGGCTGGTTGCAGGGGCAAGTCAGGGATGTCGATGGCAATGTGGGCCGGCAAAGCGGCAAGGCGCGCCGCCAGACCCTGGCGGCATTTTTCGACATCGTGCGGGGCCAGGCGTCGGAACCGGCCATCGATCCCTGCCTGCGCCGCATGGCGGACAACGAGACACATGATTTCAGCCTGGACAAGGACAAGGCCAGCCATGGCTGCGGCCCGCAGAAAGGCACGCGCGGGCGCGTCACCCTGTATTGCAATCCGCACGACCAGGTGATTTCCGCCACGCCCATCCAGGGCATCGGCTGGTTGGGTCTCAGCGCCGAAGAGATCAAGGCCACGCGCGGTGACGGCGTGTTTACCCAGCGGGTGTTTGCGCAAGGCTTTCCCGTGGGCCAGCACGGCGATTATGACTATTGGAGCAATCACTATCGCCAGCCCGCGCGGGGCAGCGCCGATTTCTGGCATCCGCATTCGCCGATCTCCAAATACGATCCTGACAAGGGCATGCGCGCCAGCACCAGTGTGGCCGGCAAGGCGGCGAGCGTGCGCACGGCCGCCGCCATGTCGGCCCTCATGAAGATGCTGAAGACACCCATCAATGCCGTGCCGCCCGATGATTGGCGCATCCCCGTGACGGCGCTCGCCTTGCCGGAAGTGTTTGCACCGCAGGCCATGCGCTTTGGCGTACCCAGCTTACAGTTCGATCAGGATATCGAGCCGCCCGGCACGCACCGCCAGGCGGACAAGGTGCGTCAGAAAGGCGAGCCGTATGCCGATACAAGCGTGGGTGGCACGCCGCAGGGCAACCGCGACACAGAGGCGGCATTGCGCTACGAAGACCATGCCCGCCTGCGCATGAAGGCCCGCCGCGAGAAGCTGGACGGCAATGACGGCAAGGCGATGATGGAGGACGACCTGTCCACCGCCACGCCGGAATATTTGGAATGGCGCAAGCAGGAAATCCAGGCGCAACTGGCGGCAACCTGCGACACGCATGCCACCGACCACTCCACCATCCTGACCAATCCCCGGCACGCTGAAAAGGCGCTGGCGTATGACGTGGCGATTGGGGTGTGTCATATCGGCGAGAAGGCGATGCGAAATTTACGAGTGATTGCAGATTGGCGGTTGTTGGAAGATGTTGGGAAAGATAAGCCCAGCAAGAGCTTTTTTGAGTATTTCTCCACTGGAAAATTTAATCAATTATCTTTGCTGGAATGGGTTCAATGTGATGGCAGTACGGGAAGGATGCCTGCCGAGATAGTGGATGAGCGTATGTACAAGCGCCCGGAGACCTCCTGATGCGCAACTTGATTGCTACTCTTCCGCGCAGGCTGGGCTGGAGCATGTGCGTATTTAGCCTGGCGTTTGGCATTGCACTCTGGTCGGTATTGCAGGCCCCGCCAATCGACGTTCCTCTTGAAGAAGGATTGCTGATGAAACGACTATTGTTGATGCCAGCCCTGCTGGCGCTTGCCGTGCTTTTTCTGACCTCGGCCTGCGCCAGCAAGGCACCGGTCGCGGCACCGGTTGCTGCTGTCGTACCCGCCGTGCCCGCGTGGCCGTATATGGCGCAGGTGGTGGGTGTGCAGTGGCTCAATCCGCTGCAGCGGCGCGACTATCCAACCGAATGGCAACTGCTGTGGACACTGGGCTTGGCCAAGCCAAACAAGGACGATAGCAAGGTAAAGGAAAATCCTGTGCGTTTTGGCAAGGTGCAATCGATCGGCATGATTGCTTCTGGTAATGATGGTGAAGAATCATTCGTAGGGTTTCACGAGAAATATGTGTACAAAATGATTATGTTGTTTCATGATATTTACTTTTCTAATCAGGAGTATTTTTACAACGCGCACTCGCTGACCGACAAATCCACGCGCCGTGAACTGGCTGGTATTCATGTGGAATATGCCTTGCCGGCTGGACGCCTTGATCCGGACGAGGCGGGAAAGTATGTCGTTGAAACGATTACCGATGCCTTCAGCATCGGCAACCCCTCTTTCCCCGATTCCTGGACCACGGCCACGCCACCCGAGGTGCGTGTCACCATGGGCGGCGCCAATGCGGGCTTTACGTCCTTGGCGGCGGGGCTGGCTTACCTGCAAGCCAATCCCGACAAGACCGTGTGGGTGATGAACTGGGATGCGCCCAGTTATCCGCCCAAGGATGAGCAGATCAATGAAAACATGGTCTTGCTGGTGCTGGCCGGTCCCGGCTACAAGACGGAGCGCGCGCCGTTGGCCTGGCTGGGCTTTCCCGCCACGCGCAAGGTCGCCGATTTCAGCGCCGACAAGGGACAGTCCCCGCGCGCCGTGCAGGCCTGGAGCGGCGCCATCGACGCTGCCGCCCGCAATGCGCAATTGAACGATGACGCCATCGGCTACGTCATCCACGATGCGGGTGCCGTCTATCCGTTCTCGTCAGAACGGCTCGGCCCGCTGGCGCAAAGCCTGACGCAGCAATTGCCCGACTTCGACTTCAACAAGCAGACGTTCAATATGCCGGCGCTGCTGGGCGAGACGGGTGCCGGCACGGCGCTGACCAACGTGGCGCTGGCCATCGCTTATGCCAACCACGTGGGCCGGCCCGTGCTGGTGGCTGGCAGCAGCGACAGCGAGAGCGTGACTGCCGTGGTGGTGGCGCCGCCGGCCGTGGTGCGGCCCGTCGACCACGAACAGCCGTGGTTCCGCGCACGTGGCGGCAATACCGTGTTTTTACCGTGGTGGGGCCGGCGCTTCGATGCGCGGCCGGGGTCGCAGGGTTATTCGCGCTAATCTCGACAGGAGCTTCGATGAAGCGTTTTCTGATGCTAACGATGCTGACCATGCTGCTATCGGCTTGCGCCAGCAAGGTGCCTGTCGTGGCACCGGTTGCCGCCGTCGTACCCGCTGTGCCCGCGCAGCCGTACATGGCACAGGTGGTGGGCGTGCAGTGGCTCAATCCCCTGCAGCGGCGCGATTATCCAACCGAATGGCAATTGCTGTGGACACTGGGCCTGGCCAAGCCGAACAAGGACGATAGCAAAGTAAAGGAAAATCCTGTGCGTTTTGGCAAGGTGCAATCGATCGGCATGATTGCCTACGGTAATAAGGGTAGCGAAACCTTTAAAGGCTACCATCACAAATATATTACCGAATTAATCTATCACTTTCATGACATATATTTTTCCAGCAAAGAGTATTTTTACAACGCTCATTCGCTAACCGACAAATCCACGCGCCGTGAACTGGCTGGTATTCATGTGGAATATGCCTTGCCGGCTGGACGCCTTGATCCGGACGAGGCGGGAAAGTATGTCGTTGAAACGATTACCGATGCCTTCAGCATCGGCAACCCCTCTTTCCCCGATTCCTGGACCACGGCCACGCCACCCGAGGTGCGTGTCACCATGGGCGGCGCCAATGCGGGCTTTACGTCACTGGCGGCGGGCCTGGCCTACCTGCAAGCCAATCCCGACAAGACCGTGTGGGTGATGAACTGGGATGCGCCCAGTTATCCGCCCAAGGATGAGCAGATCAATGAAAACATGGTCTTGCTGGTGCTGGCCGGTCCCGGCTACAAGACGGAGCGCGCGCCGTTGGCCTGGCTGGGCTTTCCCGCCACGCGCAAGGTCGCCGATTTCAGCGCCGACAAGGGACAGTCCCCGCGCGCCGTGCAGGCCTGGAGCGGCGCCATCGACGCTGCCGCCCGCAATGCGCAATTGAACGATGACGCCATCGGCTACGTCATCCACGATGCCGGCAGCACCTATCCTGTTTCGTCAGAACGGCTCGGCCCGCTGGCGCAAAGCCTGACGCAGCAATTGCCCGACTTCGACTTCAACAAGCAGACGTTCAATATGCCGGCGCTGCTGGGCGAGACGGGTGCCGGCACGGCGCTGACGAACGTGGCGCTGGCCATCGCTTATGCGAACCACGTGGGCCGGCCCGTACTGGTGGCTGGCAGCAGCGACAGCGAGAGCGTGACTGCCGTGGTGGTGGCGCCGCCGGCCGTGGTGCGGCCCGTCGACCACGAACAGCCGTGGTTCCGCGCACGTGGCGGCAATACCGTGTTTTTACCGTGGTGGGGCCGGCGCTTCGATGCGCGGCCGGGGTCGCAAGGGTACTCGCGCTAATCTCGACAGGAGCAGCGATGAAGCGTTTTCTGATGCTAACGATGCTGACCATGCTGCTATCGGCTTGCGCCAGCAAGGTGCCTGTCGTGGCACCGGTTGCCGTCGTCGTACCCGCTGTGCCTGCGCAGCCGTACATGGCGCAAGTCGTGGGCGTGCAGTGGCTCAATCCCCTGCAGCGGCGCGACTATCCGACTGAATGGCAACTGTTGCGGACACTGGGCCTGGCCAAGCCGAACAAGGACGATAGCAAAGTGAAAGAGAACCCTGTGCGTTTTGGCAAGGTGCAATCGATAGGCATGATTGCTTCCGGCAACAAGGGGCGGGAAACATTCAATGGGTATCATGAAAAGTATGTGGAGGAATTGATCACGCTGTTTCATGATATTTATTTCTCGAACGAAGAATATTTTTACAACGCCCATTCGCTGACCGACAAATCCACGCGCCGCGAATTGGCCGGCATCCATATCGAATATGCCTTGCCGGCTGGACGGCTTGATCCAGTAGAAGCGGCGCAATATGTGCGCGAGGAGATTGTCGATACCTTCAGCATCGGCAACCCCTCCTTCCCCGATTCCTGGACCACGGCCACGCCACCCGACGTGCGCATCACCATGGGCGGCGCCAACGCGGGCTTTACGTCCTTGGCGGCGGGGCTGGCTTACCTGCAAGCCAATCCCGACAAGACGGTGTGGGTGATGAACTGGGATGCGCCCAGTTATCCGCCGAAGGATGAGCAGATCAATGAAAACATGGTCTTGCTGGTGCTGGCCGGTCCCGGCTACAAGACGGACCGCGCGCCGCTGGCCTGGCTGGGCTTTCCCGCCACGCGCAAGGTCGCCGATTTCAGCGCAGACAAGGGACAGTCCCCGCGCGCCGTGCAGGCGTGGAGCGCTGCCATCGACGCTGCCGCCCGCAATGCGCAATTGAACGATGACGCCATCGGCTACGTCATCCACGATGCGGGTGCCGTCTATCCGTTCTCGTCAGAACGGCTCGGCCCGCTGGCGCAAAGCCTGACGCAGCAATTGCCCGACTTCGACTTCAACAAGCAGACGTTCAATATGCCGGCGCTGCTGGGCGAGACGGGTGCCGGCACGGTGCTGACGAACGTGGCGCTGGCCATCGCTTATGCCAACCACGTGGGCCGGCCCGTGCTGGTGGCTGGCAGCAGCGACAGCGAGAGCGTGACTGCCGTGGTGGTGGCGCCGCCGGCCGTGGTGCGGCCCGTCGACCACGAACAGCCGTGGTTCCGCGCACGTGGCGGCAATACCGTGTTTTTACCGTGGTGGGGCCGGCGCTTCGATGCGCGGCCGGGGTCGCAAGGCTATTCGCGTTGAGTGGGCGCAGGGGCGGCCGCTTCGGGCGGCGGCGTATCGTCGTCCTGCAGCACGCGCAGGCCCGGTCCGACGAGGTCGTCGAACTGGCCGCTGTCCGAGGCCGTGAAATACACCCACAGGGCGATGAAGACGACCACGACGCTTAAGGGGATGAGGAGGTAGAGTGCTTCCATGGTTCAGGCTTTCCGCAGGCGCAGGGCGTTGGCGATGACGACCGCCGAGCTGGCAGCCATGCCGACGCCGGACAGCCAGGGGTTCAGGAAACCCAGCGCGGCGGCCGGGATGGCCGTCAGATTGTACAGGGTGGCCCAGCCCAGGTTTTCGCGGATGATGCGCATGCTGCGCGCGGCCGTTTTCGCCGTATCGAGCACGGACACCAGTTGGCTCGACAGCAGCACCGTGTCCGCATGCGCCTGCGCCAGGGCGGCGCCGGAACCCATGGCGAACGAGACGTCGGCCGCGCTCAGTACGGCCGCGTCGTTGATGCCGTCGCCGACCATCGCCACGACGGCGCCCGTCGCTTGCAACTGCTGCACGAAATCGAGTTTTTCATCGGGCAGGCATTCGCCGCACGCCGTGTTGATGCCCAGTTCCGTCGCGACGCTTTGCGTCAACGCTTCCTGGTCGCCACTCAGCAGCACGACCTGCTTGCCGCGCCGCTGGAAATACGCGACCACTTCGCGCGCTTCCGGGCGCAGCGCGTCGCTGAGCAGGAAGCGCGTCAGCCAGCGCCCCTGCGTGCCCAGGTACAGCGGCGTCATGCCCTGCATGCCGACGGCCGTGTCGCCCAGCGGCGGCCCGGCGATGGCGGCGACAAACGCTGCGTTGCCCAGGCGGTAGCGCACGCCATCGACGATGCCCTCCAGGCCTTGCCCCTGCACTTCCTGCAATTGTTCCGCATGCATGCTCGGTTGTTCTCCCGCTGCCGCCAAGATCGCCTGCGCCAGTGGATGAGCGCTGCCCGCTTCCAGCGCGGCGGCCACCTGCAGGCAAGCGTCTTCCGTCATGCTGCCGAGGCCCTCGATTTGCCGCAGCACAGGCCGGCCCAGGGTCAAGGTCCCCGTCTTGTCGAAGACGATGTGGGTGGCGCGGTGCAAGGTTTCCAGCACATGCGGCTGGACGATCAGCACGCCGCGCCGCAGCAGGCTGTCGGTGGCGGCCGCCAGCGCCGTCGGTGTGGCCAGAGAAAGCGCGCAGGGGCACGACACGACCAGTACGGCGATGGCCACGGGCCACGCCTGCGACGGGTCGTGCCAGCTCCAGAAGGCGAATACGGCGACGGCAAACAGCAGCAGGCCCAGCACGAACCAGGCGGCCACTTTATCGGCCCACTGCGCGATCTGCGGCTTGCCGCTGCCGGCCCGTTCGATCAGTTTCAACAGGTCGGACAAGGTGCTTTCGCGCGCCGGCTTGAGCACGCGCAAGATCAAGGCCGCACTCGCATTGATGGCCCCGCCCGGCACCTGTTCTCCCGTTTTCCTGCGCTGCGCCGCGCTTTCGCCCGTCAGCAGGGATAAATCGAGCGCGCTCGTGCCCTCGATGATGACGCCGTCGGCGGCGATCGCCTCGCCCGGTTTGACCAGAATGATGTCGCCGACGGCCAGGCTGCCGGCCGGCACCAGGGTGGTGGCGCGGTTGTCCGGGAAGCCTGCCATCAGCGAGGCCGAGGCAGGCAAGGCATGCTGCAAGCGCTCCAGCGCCGAGGCGGCCTTGCGGCGCGCCTGCAGCTCGAAATAGCGGCTGCACAGCAAGAGGAAGATGAACATCGTGGCCGAGTCGTAATACACTTCGCCGCGGCCCGTAAAGGTCGCCACCACGCTGCCGAAGAAGGCCGCCAGGATGCCCAGCGCCACGGGCACATCCATGCCCAGGGTGCGCGCGCGCAGGCTGGCCCAGGCGCCCTGGAAAAACGGCATGGCTGAATAGCAGATGGCCGGCAAGGTCAGCAGCAAACTGGCCCAGCGCATCAGGCTGGCCATGTTGTCGTCCAGGGTGCCATCCTCGGCCAGGTAGGCGGGCGCCACGTACATCATCACCTGCATCATCGACAGGCCGGCGACGAACAGCTGGCGGCCGAGGGTCTTGCTGGCTTTTTGCAGGCGTTCGCCATGGCGCACGGCATCATACGGATAGGCCGTGTAGCCGACTTGCCGCACGGCTTGCAGAATGTCGCCCGGTTCGCATTCGGCGCGGCTCCAGCGCACGTACAGGCGCTCGGTGGCGACGTTCAGGCTGGCCGCCTGCACGCCGGGCAGGCGCGTCAGCTGGCGTTCGATCAGCCAGACGCAGGCGGCGCAGCGTATGCCTTCGACGGACAGGGTCGCTTCGCAGCTGCTGGCGTCGCGCGCGAATTGCGCGTCGTCATTGCTGTACAAACGCAGTTCGGGCGGCACCATGGTCGCATCGGCTGCGTTGACGGCGTATTCGTCGCGGTCGCGGTAGTAGGCGCTCTGGCCGATGTCGACGATGGTTTGCGCCACCGCTTCGCAGCCGGGGCAGCACATGGCGCGCGGCACGTCGTCGATGGTGACGTTCCAGCTGGAGCCGGCGGGGACGGGCAAGCCGCAATGGAAGCAGGCAGAGGGTTGTAAAACAGCATTCATAGTTTTGTTTTCATGCGTCTTTTCATGGATGGCCCGTGACGCACAGGGCGTCGAGCCAGCCCAGCGAGACGCCATTCGCGGCGCGCAGCAGGCCCAGCAAGCCAAAGCCCAGCACCAGCAAGCCGCTGGCGATGCGTACGGGACGGCGCTGCATCTGCGTACGCAGGCGCGTGCCCAGTAAACCCATGCCCAGCAGCATGGGCAGGGTACCCAGGCCGAAGGCGGCCATGGCGGCCGCGCCGTTGATGGCCGAACCTTGCAGCATGGCCGTCAGCAGCGCGCTGTAGACCATGCCGCACGGCACCCAGCCCCACAGGCCGCCCACGGCCAGCGCCTTTAGCGGCGTATCCATCGGCATCAGGGGTTTCAACAAAGGGCGCACGCGGCGCCAGACGATATTGCCGGCCGCTTCCAGATGGGCCAGGCCGCGCCAGGCATCCATCAGGTACAGGCCCATGGCGACGAGCATCAGGTTGGCCAGCCAGTAGCCGGCCACTTGTAGTGACGCCAGGTGCAGCATGCCGGCACCGGCCAGGCTGCCGGCCATGGCGCCGGCCAGCATGTAGCTGACGATGCGCCCGCCGTTATACGCCAGCACGCGCAGCACGTTCGATGGCAAGCTTGTCTGCAATGCGGGGCGCGCCACGGCGATGGCAATCACGGGACGGGCGGCTGGTGCCGGTGCGCCGCCGCTGAGCGACAGGGCACCGACGATGCCGCCGCACATGCCGATGCAGTGCACGCTGCCGGCCAGGCCGACCATGAACATGGGCACGAGGCTGAGAGCATTCATCGCGCGGCGCTACACTGTTTTCGAGTAGCGCAGCGGCTGCACCGCGTCTGGCGCCGCGTTGGCGCGGGCCTGCGTCAGGTAGCGGTCGAAGACCATGCAGATATTGCGGATCAGCAAGCGCCCTTTCGGCGTCACCGTCAGCCAGTCTTCCTCGATGACGAGCAAGCCGTCACGCGCCAGTTCGCGCAGCTTTTCCAGCTCGGCGGCGAAATAGCTGCGGAACTTGACGGGGTGCGCCTGCTCGATGCTGGCGATCGACAATTCGAAATTGCACATCAGCATCTGGATGATGATACGGCGCAATAAATCATCGGTATCGAGCTTGATGCCGCGCGCGATCGGCAGCACGCCTTCATCGAGTCTTTCATAGTACGCATCGAGCGTCTTTTCATTCTGGCTGTAGACGGCGCCGACGGAACTGATGGCCGACACGCCGCAGGCGATCAGATCCGCTTCCGCGCGCGTGGAATAGCCCTGGAAGTTGCGGTGCAAGCGGCCTTGCCGCTGCGCCACGGCCAGGTCGTCCGTCGGCTTGGCGAAATGGTCCATGCCGATGTAGACATAGCCGGCGGCCGTCAGGCGCGCGATGCACAGGCCCAGCATGGCCAGCTTGGTGGCGCTGTCGGGCATGTCGGCGTCGAGGATGCGGCGCTGCGGCTTGAACAGGTGCGGCATGTGCGCGTAGTGGTACAGGGCGATGCGGTCGGGGCTGGCGGAAATGACCTTGCGCAAGGTTTCCGTCATGGTCTCCAGGCTCTGCTTGGGTAAACCGTAGATCAGGTCGATGCTGATTGAGCGGAAACCGGCGTCGCGCGCCGCTTGCATGATGGCCACCGTTTCCGCTTCCGGCTGGATGCGGTTGACGGCTTTTTGCACGTCGGCGTCGAAATCCTGCACGCCCAGACTGATACGGTTAAAACCTTGTGCGCGCAGGGAAAACACGCGCTCGCGCGACACGGTGCGCGGGTCGATTTCGATCGAATATTCGCCGTCTGCATCGGAAGCGAACTCGAAATGCTGGCGCAGGTGCGCCATCAGTTCATCCATCTGCTTTTCGCTCAGGTAGGTCGGGGTGCCACCGCCGAAATGCAGCTGCTCGATCTGGTTCATGCCGGCAAACAGCTTGCCCTGCATGGCGATTTCCTGTTTCAGATAGCTGAGATAGGTGGCAGCCTTGCTGCGGTCTTTCGTGATGATCTTGTTGCAGGCGCAGTAGTAGCACAAGGTGTCGCAGAACGGCACGTGTACGTACAGCGACAGCGGACGGCGGCCGCCACGCATGCGCAGCGCGGCCAGCGCTTCGAGGAAGTTGCCGTAGCCGAAGTCGGCATGGAAACGGTCGGCGGTCGGATAGGACGTGTAGCGGGGGCCGGACTGGCTCATCTTGCCGATGATGACCGGGTCGAATTCGACGACGGCGTCCAGGTCGGCGGAAGCACTGCTGAGTAGTGTAGGCATGATGTGTGTAAAGTCTTGAAAGGTTTAGGCGGCCAGGCGTTTCAGAGCGGCGGGTTTGCCCATGTTCGCGGCGCCTCCCTTGCCGCCAGGCATGGCGACGCGGCGCGGTGGCGGCATCTTGCCGAAATTGAACAGGCTCACGGCTTGCGACAGGCTGGCCGCTTCTTCCGCCAGGCGCGTGGCGGCGGCGGCGGCCTCTTCCACCAGGGCCGCGTTTTGCTGCGTCACCTGATCCATGTGGGCGATGGCCTGGTTGACCTGGTCGACGCCGATGCTCTGTTCGCGCGAGGCGATGGAGATTTCCTGCATGATGGCCGTCACCTGCTTGACGGAACTGACCACCTGTTCCATGGTGGCGCCGGCGCGGTTCACCTGCAGCATGCCGGCGCCCACCTTGCCGACGGAAATTTCAATCAGTTGCTTGATGTCCTTGGCCGCCACGGACGAGCGCTGCGCCAGGTTGCGCACTTCGCCCGCCACTACGGCGAAGCCGCGGCCTTGCTCACCGGCGCGGGCCGCTTCCACGGCCGCGTTCAGGGCCAGGATGTTGGTCTGGAAGGCGATGCCTTCGATCAGGCCGATGATGTCGACGATTTTCTTCGACGAAGTGTTGATGTCGTCCATGGTGGTGATCACTTCGGCAACGATCTCGCCGCCCTGCACGGCCACTTTCGAGGCGGCCAGGGCCAGCTCGTTTGCCTGCACCGAGTTGTCCGCGTTCTGTTTCACCGTCGACGAGAATTCCTCGATGCTCGAGGCCGTCTCTTCCAGGCTGGCCGCCTGCGATTCCGTGCGGCCCGAGAGGTCCATATTGCCGACGGCGATTTGCTTGGTGGCCACAGCCATGGTTTCCACGTTGATGCGCACATCGCGGATGGTGGCGATCAGGTTGCTGTTCATCTGTTGCAGTGCGCGCAGCAATTGCCCCACTTCATCCGTGCTTTCCGTCTCAAAACTGCCCGACAGGTCGCCGGCGGCAATCGCCCGCGCGCCGTTCAGCGCCTTGCCCAGCGGCTTGAGCACGGACGTGCGCAAGGTGTACCAGAGGAAAACGTTGATCAGGAAGCCGAACAGGGTGGCGCCGAAGATGGCGTAATTGGTGATCTTGCCGCCGCTGGCGAACAGGCTGATGACGCACACCAGCAGTTGCAAACAGTTGACGATGGAGGTGGCCGCCCAGATGCGCAGGTTGAGCGACATGTGCGTCAGGTTATGCAGCAGGTGCGCCAGGCCCGGGCGCACGATTTGCCCGTTCTTGATGACGATGTTGCCGCCTTCCTTGTTGCGGATGGCCGCGTAGGCTTCTTCGGTCGCCTTGACCTGGTCTTTGTCCGCTTTCACGCGCACCGACATGTAGCCGATGGTCTTGCCCGCTTCGCGGATGGGCGTGACGTTGGCGCGCACCCAGTAAAAGTCGCCGTTCTTGCAGCGGTTCTTGACCAGGCCCGTCCACGGCGTGCCGGCCTGGATCGAGGCCCACAGGTCGGCAAATGCTTCGGCCGGCATGTCCGGGTGGCGCACGATGTTTTGCGGCGAACCGAGCAGCTCTGCCTCGCTGAAGCCGCTGACCTGGCTGAAGTAGGGGTTCACATACACGATATTGCCGTTCATATCCGTTTTCGACACGATGGCCTGATCGTCCAAGACGAGGACTTCACGGTTAGTCACTGGCAAATTTTGGCGCATGGTCGCGGCTTCCTGATCAGTTAAAGAGCTAATTAGTGAGTAAGACTTGCACGATTGCAAGAATGGAGATCAGTGTAAGGAGTCGTCTGCGCAAATTTATTGATGTAGATCAAAATCCTCCAGATTGGTCGTGCTTGCACGCATTTAGCGATAGCAATGCGGCATTGTTTTAAAGTTACTGTTTGCCGGCACTGGCTAATCGATGCCCGCCGTCAGGGGGCGCAGGTTGCCCACGGCGTAGCCTTGCGCGTAGTCGATGCCCAGTTCGCGGATGATGGCCAGGGTTTCCGCATTTTCCACGTATTCGGCCACCGTTTTCAAGCCCATCACGTGCCCCACTTCATTGATGGCCTTGACCATGGCGCGGTTGATGGCGTTGGTGGCGATGTCGCGCACGAAGACGCCGTCGATCTTTAAATAGTCGACGGGCAGCGCCTTCAGGTAGCCGAACGAGGAAAAGCCGCTGCCGAAGTCGTCAAGCGAAAAGCGGCAGCCTATGGCCTTGAGCTGGCGCATGAACACTTGCGCCTTGGGCAGGTTGGCGATGACGGCCGTTTCCGTGATTTCAAAGCAGATTTGCTCGGGCGCTATCGCGAACTGCACGAACTGCCCGGTGATGTAGTCTTGCAGGCCCGTGTCGGCCAGCGACATGCCCGACAGGTTGACGGAATACAGGGCCGGTGTGCGGCGCCGGCTTTCCGCCAGCGCGGCCAAAGGCGGCAGGCTGTCGCGCACCCTCTGGATATGCTGGCAGACGGCGCGGATGACCCAGCGGTCGATGGACAGCATCATGTCGTAGCGTTCGGCGGCCGGAATGAAGGCGCCCGGCAGTATCAGCTCGCCTTGGCCGTTGCGGATGCGGATCAGCACTTCGTCGTGCTGTTCCGGGCTGTCGCGCAGGTGCACGATGGGCATGGCGTACAGGCGGAAATAATCGTGTGCAAACGCTTCGTTCAGGCGCGAAATCCACAGCATTTCACCATGCCGCTGCGCCAGCATGACGTCCGACTCCTGGTAGACATGGATGCGGTTGCGGCCCTGCTCCTTGGCCAGGTAGCAAGCCTGGTCGGCGGCGCTCAGCAGCTCGCTCATGGACTTGCTGTCCTGGCTGATTTCCACCATGCCGATGCTCACGCCCAGCTCGAAGCTGCGTTCGTCCCAGGCAAAACGGAATTCGCGCACGGAGTGGCGCAGCTGTTCGCCGATCAGGCGCGCATGCTCGAGCGGACAGTGGGGCAGCAGCACCCCCAGCTCGTCGCCACCGAGGCGCGCCAGGATGTCGCTGTCGCGCATTTGTGCCTGCAGCATCTTGGCCAGCAATTGCAGCAGCACGTCGCCGGCGCCGTGGCCGCAAGTGTCGTTGATGACCTTGAACTGGTCCAGATCCAGGTACAGCAGGGCATGCACGTGGCCATCCTGCTTGGCCGTGTGCAGGGCGCCGGCCACCAGGTGTTCGAATTCGCGCCGGTTGATCAGGCCCGTCAGGGCGTCGTGTGTGCCTTGCCACGACAATTGCTGGCTCAGCTTGCGCTCATGGCTGACGTCGCGAAACACGACGACGGCGCCGAGGATGTCGCCGTCGCGCGACCAGATGGGCGCGGCTGACTCTTCCACCGCGATGCGCCGCCCTTCGCGCGTGACCAGTTGCGCATGCGCGGAAATGCCGATGGCCTGGCGCTGCCGCAAGCACTTGATGGCCACGTGATCGAGCGGCTCCCCCGTGTGTTCATCGACCAGGTTCAGGGTTTCCCAGATGTCCAGGCCCTGGGCCAGCTCGTTGCTCCAGCCCGTCAATTGCTCGGCCACCCGGTTCAGGTAGCGCGTCTTGCCGAACGGATCGGTGGTGATGACGCCGTCGCCGATGGAGTTGAGCGTCACTTCGGCCAGTTCCTTGCGCTCGGCGATCATAACTTCGCGCAACATGTGCTCGGTGACATCCCAGATGATGCCCAGGGTGCGTTCGGGATGCCCGCCGGCATCCATGAAGATATGCGCCTTGGCCGCCAGCCAGTGTTCGCTGCCGTCGGGCCAGACGACGCGGTATTGCAGGGCGTAGCCGCCGCGCCGGCGCACGCCGTCCTGCAGCACCCCGACTACCTTGTCGCGGTCATCGGCATGCACGCAGTCGAGGAAAGCGGGGAAAGAATGTGTCAGGGCGCGCTCCCCGAGACCCAGCAGGGCCGCGCCCCTGGCCGACCAGATGACCGTGCCGTCGATGACCTGGCCAGCGACGATGCGCGAATCCCAGATCGCCATGTGCGCCGCTTCCAGCGCCATCTGCAAACGTTTCTGCTGGTCGCTCATCGCCCTCTCCCGATATGGATACAGGGATAGACACGCCTGCGGTGCTTAAGTTCCCGGCGCCTCGGCAGAGGTGGCCGCAGTGGCGGCCGGCGCTGCGCGCGCCACGTCGCGCACATTCTTTTGCACGGCCACGGCGGCAAACAGGCTGAGCAGGAATGCCATGGCATAGAAACCCTTCTCGCTGTTCTGCAGGGTGGCGTTCCACAGGCCGACCGTGAGCAGCAGCAAGGCCAGCAGCACGGAAATCCAGCACAGGCCAAAGTAAATCCCTGTCACGGCGATACCCTCGGCGCGGTCGCGCACGGATTTTTGCAGCGAGATGGCGGCGAACAGGCCATACATGAGGATGGTGAAGTAATAGCCCTTCTCGTTGAGTGGCATGGTGGCGTTCCACAGGCCTGACAGATAGGTGATGACGCCGATTAGCAGTGCCGCCCAGGAAGCGCCGATGAAGGCGCTGCTGGGACGTTGGATGGGGGAAGTCTGCATAGGGTCTCCATGGACAGCGGGCGCCGTCGGCATGGCCGGGGCGGCATGCACGGATGCGCCTGCCACCCCATCAGACCAGAAAGTCTATTTGCTTGGCTTGACCATGCGCAATAAAGCTGACACGGCCGTGACGCCAGCCAGCACCAGGCCACCGGCGATGAGGCCGGCCACTGCGTTGATCAGACTCGGCGTGACGGCGGCCAGCACGGGACCGATGCCGGCCACGCCGCCGACGGCTTCTTCCGCATGGTGCAGCATGCCGCTGGCCCACGGCCAGCCGTGCGTCAAAATGCCGCCGCCCACCATGAACATGGCCAGCGTGCCCACCACGGAGAGAAATTTCATCAGTTTCGGCGCCGCCGACACGAGCATGCGGCCAAAGCCGCGCACGCCATTCATCAGCGCGCCCGCGCCCTTGCGCGCCGCCAGATAAAAGCCCGCGTCATCGAGCTTGACGATGCCGGCCACCAGGCCGTACACGCCCACCGTCATGAGCAGAGCGATGCCGACGACGACGGCCACCTGTTCGGCGAAGGTGGCCGCAGCCACCGTGCCCAGCGCGATGACGATGATTTCCGCTGATAAAATGAAATCGGTGCGGATGGCGCCCTTGATCTTGTCCTTTTCCACCGCGACGAGGTCAACCTGCGGGTCGCGCAGCGCCTGTGCCAGCTCGGCCTTGTGGCTGTCGTCCGGGTGCAGGTATTTGTGGGCGATCTTTTCGAAGCCCTCGAAGCACAGGTAGGCGCCGCCCACCATCAAGAGCGGCGTGATGGCCCACGGCGCAAACGCGCTGATGGCCAGCGCGGCGGGCACGAGGATGGCCTTGTTCTTCAGCGAGCCGACGGCGACGGCCCACACGACGGGCAGTTCGCGCTCGGCGCGCACGCCGGCCACTTGCTGCGCGTTCAGGGCCAGGTCGTCACCGAGCACGCCGGCCGTCTTCTTGGCGGCCACCTTGGTCATCAGGGAAACGTCATCGAGGATGCTGGCGATGTCGTCAAGCAGGGCCAACAGGCTGGAGCCGGCCATCTCAGCGCGCTCCCACGGTGGTGGCAAGGCATGGCGGAGCGAGGAAAGTATTGTTTTTCATGATGTTATTCTTGGTTGTACGGCAAGGGATGACTGCGATCTTACCTCAGGGCGGGCCGGCAAGGCCGCACGGGCCGGAGTAAAATTGCTCATATTCACTATTTTTCGGACGCCGCATGAGTTTTTCCACCTGGATCACCTTTGTCATCGCTGCCTCCATCATCGCCGTCTCGCCCGGCTCGGGCGCCGTGCTGTCGATGTCGCACGGCTTGTCGTACGGGGTGAAAAAGGCCAGCGCCACCATCCTCGGCTTGCAGCTGGGGCTGCTGGTAGTGCTGGGCATCGCCGGCGCCGGCGTGGGCTCTTTGCTGCTGGCTTCCGAAGTGGCCTTCAATATCGTCAAGACGGTGGGCGCGCTGTACCTGATCTATCTGGGCCTGTCGCAATGGCGCGCCAAGGTGGCCGTGACGGGCGACCTGCATGCCGACGCCGTGGTGCCTTCCATGCGCCGGCGCGTGCTGACGGGTTTTTTGACCAATGTGACGAATCCGAAGGGCATCATCTTCATGGTGGCTGTCTTGCCGCAATTCATCAGCCCTGCTGCGCCCCTGCTGCCGCAACTGCTGATCCTGGCCGTCACCATGTGCACGATCGATCAGATCGTCATGCACAGCTACGCCTTCCTGGCTTCGTCGATGCAGCGCTTTTTCCGCGATGCCAGGGCCGTGAAGAAGCAGAACCGCTTCTTTGGCGGCTTGCTGATGGCCGTCGGCGCAGCCCTGTTCTTCGTCAAGCGGGGGAGCCAGGCGGCCTCCTGAGGCGAGTCAACATGCAAACATTTGTAAGCCCGCTTGCGATGTCTGCACTATGCGGATGTAATCGGTAGCAATCATTCTTGTAAGTCCTGCCTGGAGCGCTGCCATGCGTCCGATCCTGTCTTCCCCCTTCCTGAACAAAGTGTGCGCCGTGCTGCTGTCGTCGGCTTGCAGCGTGGCCCTGGCCGAGAATCCGCCCGCCCGCGTGGGGCGCATTTCCACCGTCGAAGGGCAGGTGCTGGTGCGCGCCGGTGATGGCGAAGCGCAAAACGCCCTGCTGAACTGGCCCGTCACGACGGATAACCGTTTGACCACCCAGCGCGGCGCGCTGGCGGAATTGCGCGTAGGTGCGGCCGCCGTGCGCCTCGATGGCGATTCCGAGCTGGAAGTGAGCGAGCTCGATGATGACAGTTTCAAATTGCACCTCGCTTATGGCACGCTCAGCGTGCGCGTGCGCAATCCCGATGCGCTGCGCGGCTTCGAGCTGACTACGGCCCAGGCTCGCGTGACTCTCATCCAGCCGGGCTGGGTGCGCATCGATGCGGGGCGCCAGCCCGGCACCAGCGTCGTCAGCGTGCTCGAAGGCGTGGCCGACGTGGATGGCGCGACGGGCAGCGTGACCTTGCGTGCCGGTAAGCGCGCCGAGCTGACGGACGAGCAATTGCGCACGGGCGCCTTGCACCGGATCGCCTTCGATAACTGGCCGGAAGCCTTCCCCGCCGCCGCGCCCGCCTTGCGCTATGTCACGGACGATACCACCGGTTATGAAGAGCTGGACCGCTACGGCGTCTGGCAAGACAATGCGGAATATGGCCCCTTGTGGCTGCCCAGCACGGTGCCGGCCGGCTGGGCGCCGTACAGCGACGGGCGCTGGACGTGGATCGCGCCGTGGGGCTGGACCTGGGTCGACAATGCTCCCTGGGGTTATGCGCCCTCGCATTACGGCCGCTGGGTGCTGTTGGGCCACCGCTGGGGCTGGGCACCGGGGCGCGAGCGCGGCCGCGTGCCCTGGGCGCCGGCTCTGGTGGGCTGGGTCGGCGGCTCACGCATGGTCGACGTGCCGCGCCGCAACCGCAGCAGCATGCCGCCGCCCGTCATGCAAAGCTTGCCCTTGAGCACGGCGCCTGCGCCGGCGGGCAACTGGCAGCGCCCCGTCGAGGCGCCGCGCCAGCAAGATGGTTTCCGGCGCGACGGGGTCAACCGCCCTGGCCGCTTGCAGACGGACGACGGCCAGACACACATGGCGCCGCGTCCGATGCGGCCGAACCGCCCGCCCGTGCCGGCGCAGCCGCAGCAGCCGCCAGTGCCGCCCCAGCCCGTGATGCCGGCGATGCCGGCCTTGCCACCCGTGCAAGACCAGGTGGCGCATCCCGCTTGGCGTGGCGAGCAGCGGCCCCGCGCCGAGCGGCCACTGCCGCGCCCCGTCACCGAGCGCGGCAATTCGCCGCGTGAGCGCAACAATGAGCGCGGCGGTCCCGGCCGCAATGGCCGCATGCCGGAAGCGGAGCGGTGAACGGGGCGCTGGCCGCCTGTCCGTCTGGTCATGGATTATCGACGTTCAAGCCGCCAAACCGGC
The DNA here is from genome assembly GCF_051380795.1 of Janthinobacterium leeuwenhoeki. Classification (NCBI taxonomy): domain Bacteria; kingdom Pseudomonadati; phylum Pseudomonadota; class Betaproteobacteria; order Burkholderiales; family Oxalobacteraceae; genus Janthinobacterium; species Janthinobacterium leeuwenhoeki. The sequence goes on along the minus strand of NZ_JBNYXT010000010.1, from coordinate 44,020 downwards.
AGTTCGTCACATTTCAGCGCTCAAGCCGCGGTGTTTTGTCTACAGTGGCGTCATTGCAGGACAGCGCAATGCCTTCGCGGCTGACAGCACCGATTTTCCGGCTATTTTGTCCAAACGAAATAGTTTTCGCCAGCTTACAAAGCTGGCTTTTTTTTTCCGCGCCCCTGGCGCCATGGCGGCAGGCGCAGGCGCTGCCAAAGTTGGCTACAATATGCCTTTGGCACTGACCGGCACTGATTGGATTCCCCATGCAAACCACCCCTCCTACCGAACACATTATTCCTCCCAGCGAATCGCTGATCGAATACCCGAGCGACTTTCCCATCAAGATCATGGGCCCGACGCATGTGGACTTCGCGCCGACCATGCTGGAACTGGTCATCAGCCACGATCCGACCTTCCACGTGGGCCGCATGGAAGAGCGCCCATCGGGCAAGGGCAATTACACGGGCCTGACCGTGACCGTGCGCGCCGTCAGCCGCGAGCAGCTCGACGCCCTGTACATGGCGCTGTCGGGCCACCCGATGGTCAAGATCGTCATGTAAGACATGCGTTTGCTCTGGCCGGCTGGCGTTTCGTCAGCCGCCACACGAGGGCAAAGGCCGCGCTGGCCGCCGCCGTCACCCACAGCAGGGGTTTTTCGCTGCCGTCCGTGATGGCGGCGATGACGGCGCCGCAAACGGCCGTGATGAGCATTTGCACGAAGAAGAACATGCCCGAGGCGCTGCCCGCCTGGGCCCCATACGGCTGCAGCACGGCCAGCTGGCAGGCCGGGATGGCCATGCTCACCGACACCATCACCAGCAGCATGGGCGCCACCAGCGACGCCACGTGCTGCGGCGCCAGGCTGCCTGCCAGCAACAAGCTGGCCGCACCCGCCACATTGATCAGCACCGCCACGCCCAGCATATAATCGGCGCCCAGGCGCGGTCCCAGTGCGCGGAACAGGCTAGCTCCCGCCACATAGCCGCTGACCGTCAGCGCGAACACCAGCGCATACGCATGTGGCGACAGATGCATGCGCCTTTGCAACAACACGGACGATTCCGCGATGAAGGGGAAATACGTGCAATACACACAAGCGATGGCCAGCGCATAGCGCAGGAAATACGCGTCGCCCAGCAGGCTCCGGTACAGCGCCAGGGTATTTCCTTGTGGTACGACGCTGGCCGGCTTGGTTTCCGGCACGTAGGCGGCGATCAAGCCCAGCGACAGCGCGCCCAGCAGGCACAGCACGCCAAACACGGCGCGCCAGCCGAACGCCGCGTCGAGCACGCTGCCGGCCAGCGGCGCCAGGATCGGCGACAGGCCCATCAGCATCGAGATTCTCCCCAGCATGCGCGCCTGCGTGCCGGCGTCAAACCGGTCGCGCACCATGACCCGGCCGATGATGGTACCGCTGCAGCCGCCGAACGCCTGCAGCACGCGCGCGGCGATCAGCACGTGCACGTCGGAGGTCACGCTGCAGACGATGCTGGCGAGCACATAAATGCCCGTGCCGGCCAGCAGCACGGGGCGGCGTCCGTAACGGTCGGCCAGCGGCCCGCAAGCGAGCATCGAGGCGGCCGAGCCGGCCATGAACAGGCTCAGGGTCAGTTGCAACTGGGCATCGCTGGCATGCAGGGCATCGGCCATGGCCGGCAGCGAAGGCAAATAGATGTCGATGCTGATGCGCGACAGGCAGACCAGCAGCAGCACGATGCCGCCCCAGGCCCATACAGCGATTTGTTTCTGCATTGTTTTACACGATCTCTGCAAGTGTGCGCCCCGCTGGCGCACCGGAACGGTGAGAGTAGAAGGTTTGTGGTGTAATGCGAAGTGCCAGTCATCAGAAAACTCATTGGACCACTTGGACGATTATCATGCCGCGAGGAAAATCACCGCACGCCCTGGACTTGCCTCGTCCCACCAGCTGGCTAGCCAAGGCGGGCGTCAACAAGCAGGATGGCGCGTATGAAGCGCTGCGCTCGGCCATCCTGACGAAGATGCTGCCGGCGGGCAGCCGTTTGCCGTCCAGCCGCACCCTGGCCGAACGGTGGGAGTTGTCGCGCGGCACCATCGAAACCGTGTTCGACCGCCTGCACGCGGAAGCGTATGTGACGCGCGTGCCCGGTTCCGGCACGCGCGTGTGCGCCGTCGTGCCGGAACGTTTCCTGATGGCGGGATTTGGCGACGCCGCCCCCGCCCTGCTGGCCATGGCGCCCGCGCCTGCCTCGGATACGGGCGTGCGCGACGGCTTGCCGTTTGTGGCGCGGCGCGCCGACGCCAGCCTGTTTCCCATGGCCGCCTGGTCCAAGTGCGCCGCGCGGGCGCTGGCGGCCGCCACGCCGGAGCAGCTGTGCAGCGCCGATCCGGCCGGCCTGCCCCAGCTGCGCCAGCAAATCGCCGATTTCCTCGCCAAGTACCGCGGCATCCGCTGCGACCCGCAAGACATCGTCGTCACCACCGGCATCCGCCACGCGATCGACTTGCTGGCGCGCAGCATCGTGCGCGATGGCGACAAGGTTTGCCTGGAAGAGCCCGGCTATCCGGCCGCGCGCGCCCTGTTTGCCCTCGCGGGCGCCGTGCCGGTGGATATTGCCGTCGATGCCGAGGGCATCGATTGCGCCGCCCTGGCCGCGCACGCGGACGCCTGCCTCGCGTATGTGACGCCGGCGCACCAGTCGCCGCTGGGCGTGACCATGTCCGTCACGCGCCGCCTGGCCTTGCTGGAATGGGCGAACGACCACGGCGCCTGGGTGCTGGAAGACGATTACGACAGTGAATTCAATTACCAGAGCGCGCCGCTGGCGGCCCTGAAGGCGCTGGACCAGTACCAGCGCGTGATTTATTGCGGCAGTTTCAACAAGACCCTGTTTGCCGGCCTGCGCGTGGGCTTCATGGTGCTGCCGCCCCCCTTGCGCCCGCAGTTGCTGCGCACCCTGCAGTTGACGGGCAGGTCCGTGGGTGTGACGGAGCAGCTGGCGCTGGCCGCCTGGATGGAGGATGGCGCCTTCGTGCGCCATTTGCGCCAGGCGCGGCTGGCCTACAAGGAGCGGCGCGACCTGTTGCTGGCCTGTCTCGAGCAGACCGCCCCCGGGCGCTACGCCATTTCCGGCCAGCAGGCGGGCTTTCATTGCGTGCTGTGGCTGCCGCCGGACAGCGACGAGCGGGCGTTTTGCGCACGCGCGGCGCAAGAGGGGCTGGCGCTGCAGCCGCTCGGCGACTTTTGTCACAGCGCCAAGCTGGCGCCGGCCGTGCTGCTGGGCTACACGGCCCTGAATGCGGCCCAGATACGCCATGCCGCTCAAAAATTAGGCAGATTGCTGCTGTTGCCGGCGCCCGAGGCTGAATGAAACGGCAGCCTGGCTTATAATCACGGCTTCGCCGCAGCGTCCGCAAGGCGCCGGCAGCTGATTACAGAATCTGTCATGACCACCACCCGAACCGAAACGGCGCTGATCCGCGAGCTGGGCCGCGTCGATTACGAGCCGACCTTTGCCGCCATGCGCGCCTTTACCGACGCGCGCACGACGGACACGCGCGACGAACTGTGGATCGTCGAGCATCCGCCCGTGTTCACCCTGGGCCTGGCGGCCGACCGCGGCCATTTGCTGGCTGGCGCAGAGAATGTGCCCGTGGTGCAGACGGACCGGGGCGGCGAAGTGACCTTCCACGGCCCCGGCCAGGTGGTGATTTACCTGCTGATGGACTTGCGCCGCAACAAGCCGGGCGGCAAGCTGTATGCGCGCCAGTTCGTGCATAAAATCGAGCAAGCCATCATCAACGTGCTGGCGGCGTATAATCTCGCTGGCGAGCGCATCGATGGCGCGCCTGGCATCTATATTGCCGGCGGGCCAGACAAGGGTGCGAAGATCGCCGCGCTGGGCTTGAAAGTGCGCGGCAACGGCTGCACCTACCATGGCGTATCGCTCAACGTGGCGATGGACCTGGCGCCGTTTTCCTGGATTAACCCTTGCGGCTATTCCGGCCTGAAGACGGTGGACATGCGCAGCATGGGCGTGTCGGCGCCGCTGGCCGAGGTGCAGCGGGCCCTGGCCCATGAATTGACCGTATTACTCGATGTAAGCGAAGTACACAGCGCCGCAGGCGCGCCTCAGGCAGCGGATGCCTGAGCAAACAAACCAACATGCCCCTCAAGGGCTTGCAGCCATGACTTCTGAGACCATTTCCAGCACCGCCCCCGCCGCTCCCGCCTACAACCCGAGCGAAAAGCAAAAAGGCGCCAGCAAGACTTCGCGCATCCCGATCAAGATCATTCCAATCGAGCAAGTCGAGCGCCTGAAAAAGCCGGACTGGATCCGCGTCAAGGCCGCTTCGGCATCGACCCGTTTCTATGAAATCAAGGACATCCTGCGCGAAAACAAGCTCGTGACGGTGTGCGAGGAAGCCAGCTGCCCGAACATCGGCGAATGCTTTGGCAAGGGCACGGCCACCTTCATGATCATGGGCGACAAGTGCACGCGCCGCTGCCCGTTCTGCGACGTCGGCCATGGCCGTCCTGATCCGCTGGACAAGGAAGAGCCATCGAACTTGTCGAAAACCATCGCCAAGCTGCGCCTGAACTACGTCGTCATTACTTCCGTCGACCGCGATGACTTGCGCGACGGCGGCGCCGGCCATTTCGTCGAGTGCATCCAGCAAACGCGCGCCCTGTCGCCGAATACCCGCATCGAAGTGCTGGTGCCCGACTTCCGTGGCCGTCTGGAAAAAGCCCTGAACCTGTTCAAGGATGGCTTGCCTGACGTCATGAACCACAATCTGGAAACGGCGCCGCGCCTGTACAAGGAAGCGCGTCCCGGCTCCGACTACATGCATTCCTTGAAACTGCTGAAGGATTTCAAGGCCATGTACCCGGACGTGAAAACCAAGTCCGGCATCATGGTGGGCCTGGGCGAGACGGACGAGGAAATCCTGCAAGTCATGCGCGACATGCGCGAGCACGACATCGACATGCTGACCATCGGCCAGTACCTGGCGCCATCGAACAGCCACTTGCCCGTGCGCCGCTACGTGCACCCGGACGTCTTTAAAATGTTCGAAGAAGAAGCGTACAAAATGGGCTTTACCCACGCCGCCGTGGGCGCCATGGTGCGCAGCTCGTACCACGCGGATGAACAGGCGCACAGCGCCGGCGTGGAATCGGCGCTCAATTTCTAAGCCTTTTGTGCCACATCAAAGCCGCCTGCTAACGCTCGCGGCTTTTTTTTGCCTGCCCGCAGCATATGCACGCCATGCTGCCGAACGTCCCATACTAGCATGCTGAAAAAGCATGGTTGATAAATTGGCTATGATGTGACGCATGGACATACGCCTGGCCGCCTCGTCAAGGCGGGATATGCGGCAGGCGTTGCACCCTGCCGCTGTCTTCGCGCGTAACTCTTAGAAGCTGGTGGACAGGCCCGCGTAAATGCTGCGGCGGGCGCCGTATTGCGGCGCCCCCACGCCGACGCCGGACCCGTCGCGCAGCAGATACGATTTGTCGAACAGGTTGATCAGGGCCATGCGTCCTTCCACCTTGCCGAGCGGCGTGTTTTTCCACGTGTGCGTGAGCGCCGTGTTGACGGTAAAGTAACTCGGCAGATGGCCGGAATTGGGCGCGCCACCGTCCGGGGTCATGCGCAGACCGCTACCGTAGAGGAAGTCAGCGCTCACTTGCGAATCGCCAAAGTGATAATGGCCGCCACCGGACAGCGTGTATTTCTGGTCATGATCGAGGTAGACATAGTGCTTGCTGATGGTGTTCAACTCATCGGCGCCAAACAGGGCTTGGCCCGAATTGATGTTGCGGCCCTGCGCTTTTTGCGTGCTGGCGTTGAGGAACAGGCCCCAGTTTTTCTCGCTGTAGATGGCGGATAACTCCAGGCCCTTGGCGTAGCCGTCCGCATAGTTGAATGGCGTCAAGATCAATGCCTGGCCGAACTGGCCTTCGTCCAGCAGGTTGTTGATCTTTTTATAGTACACGTCCGCCGTCACGGTCAGCTTTGAATTGACCTGATGGCTGATGCCCACATCGTAGTAGTGCGTGCGCTCGGCCTTGACGTTGTCCGACTGGCCGATTTCCGGCGCATTCGTCGTGTTCGCATACAGGTCGATGCTGCCCTGGGCTGCCAATTCCTGCGGCGGCGGCGTGAAGTAGCGCGAGTAGCCCGCGTGCAGGGCCGTGCCCGGCGCCAGCTGATACGCCAGGTTGACGCGCGGGCTCCATTGCTGCTCGCGCGTGTAGGCCGAAACCTTGTCGTAGCGGGCGCCATAGTTCAGGGTCAAAGGTTTACTGATATGCCATTCATCCTGCAGGTAAACACTGGCCAGGGTGCCCGTCTTGCCGCTGTTGTCCAGGATGCTGACCGGCGTGGTGGAGGTTTGCGCCCCGTCCATGGCGGGGAAGACGGCCACCATGTTGTCGCTGGTCGTCTTCTGGCGCGTGTAGGCCAGGCCCGCGCGCACGGTGTGGTCCTGGTGCAATTTGTAGCTGATGTCGAACTGGGCACCGGAAGCGCTGTTCGCGCGGCGTGAATCCGAGGCCACGCCGTTGTAGATCAGGTCGCCGATGGCATCGGGCGTGAAGTGCAGCGCCGAATACTGGTGGAAGGCGGACACCTGGTAATTGACGTCGCCCAGGCTTTTCTGCAGCGACAGCACGAGGAAGCGGTTCACTTCGCGCTGGTTTTCATTCAGCTGCGACGACGGCAGGCTGGATGTGCCTGCCTGCGCATCGCTGTGGCCATCGAGCGAGAAGGCGGGCGCCTGGTCCGGATTGTTGGGGATCTGGAAGCGGCCATTATAAGTGCCGAACATGGCGCCCAGGCGCGTGTTGTCATCGAGGAAATACGACAGGCTGCCGAACGACTTGTTCTGGCGCGTCTTGTCGTGCAGGGCGCTGCGTGTGTCTTGCGAGTTTTCCACGCCCAGGGAGTTGCCCAGGTAGCTGCCGGACAGGTAGTAATTGAACTTGCCGACGCTGCCGAAAAATTCGGCGCTGGGTTCGATATGGTCGTGGCTGCCAACCATGATGCCGATGCGCCCGCCTGGGCTCAAGCCGCCCTCTTTCGTTTCAATATCGACAATCCCGGCCGTGCGCAGGCCGAACTGGGCCGGCAAGGCGCCCGTCATGAAATCCGTCTTGTCGATCAATCGCGTGTCGATCGACTGGCCGAAGCCGCTGATGCTTTCCGGCAATTGCACGCCATTGATGCGGTATTGCACGTTGGCATGGTCGTCGCGCACGTGCAGGGCGCCGGAGCCTTTCGAATCCTGCGAGACGCCCGGCAGGCGCAGCAGCACTTCATTGAACGGCGTGTTGTCGCCCTGGCCCAGCATGTCGATCCTATGGCTGTCGATGCTGTAGATGGTGGTGCCGACTTTCGGTGACAGCTCGATGCGCGCGCTTTTCAGGTGGGCGGACGTGACTTCGACCTTTTGCATGTCTTGCGGTGCAGTATCGGTATTGGCTTCGGCAGGCTCGGCGGCGTGGGCGGAAAGGCTGAACAGGCTGACAAGGGCGAGCGACAGCGCGCTCAAACGTGGTGTGTGTTGCATGGCAAACCTCAAAAATAGTCAACGCCAGGCGGCCCGGCGCGCATGAACGCGCGACAAGGGGCAACCTGAAAAAGGAAAAACAGCGTGGGAACTACAGTGAGGCGGCAGGCGGGCCGCGCACGGGCGGCAGGATGAGGGCGGCGATGGGCGCCAGGCTGGCGGGAGCCAGGGCCAGCAAGCGGTACGGCAATAATTGCGCTGGCGGCTCGGTGATGACCGGCGGTACAGCGATGTCGGCCACCTTGTCGATGGCCGTGGCGCACAGCGCGCACTCTTCCGCGTCAAGGGTCGTCTTGTGCAGGTGCGAGGCGGCCGTCGACAGCAGGAACACGAGGGCCAGCGCACTGAACAGGGCCACGCACAGTCGCCACGGCGTGCGCGCGAGGGCGGCGGCACCGTGATGGGCAGGCTCGCCGTAAGGCTTGCGGGTGGGCTGGCGGGAAGACATGAGCGCATAGTAGCAAGAAAATCGCCCCGCTGTCAGCGCTTGTTGCGTGGTTTTCACCGCCTGGCTTTCATGCTATCGTTCCGCAGCCCAAATTTCCCAAGGCTTCCATGTCGCAACGTTCGATCAAGTGGTTTTTTGCCAAACTGCATCTGTATGCGGGCCTGTGGTTTGGCGCCCTGTTCGTCCTGCTGGGCTTGACGGGTTCGGCCATCGCCTGGATGCCGGAGCTCGACGCGTATCTGAATCCCAACTTGTTGCAGGCGAGCACGCCCGCGCCCGGCCAGGCTTTCCAGGTGACGCCGCGCACGCTGCAAGCGGTGGTGGACCAGCTCACGGCGGATCCCGCCTACGGCAAGCCGAGCCAGCTCAATCCGCCCGCCGATGCGCGCGACGTGTATGTGGCCTCGTACCGCCAGACCGGCAAGCCTTCGCCTTTCAGCCAGGCCATCGTGCGCCAGGTGATGGTTGACCCCTACACTTTGCAAGTGAAAGGCGAACGCGACTGGGGCCGTTTCGGCCTCACCCGCCCACTGTTGATGTCGGGCATGTTTCATCTGCACCGCTATGTATTGTCTGGCGAGGTGGGCAAAACCATTACCGGGATCTCCGGCGTGGTCTTGCTGCTGATGGCGCTCAGCGGCATCTATCTGTGGTGGCCGCGCCTGCAGTGGACGGCGATCAAGCGCGCCCTGACGGTGTCGCATGGCGGCTCCTGGCCGCGCTTTCACTATACGATGCACAAGGCGGCGGGCTTTTTTGCCGCGCCCGTGCTGGCCGTGCTGGCCTTTTCCGGCATCTATTTCAATTTGCCGCAATTGATCGTGCCGCTGGTGGCGCTTGTGTCGACGGTGCCCGATACCGTCAAACTGAAGAATGTGGCCCAGGATGGCACCGTGCTCGATGCGGGCCAGGCCATGGCCGCCGCGCAGCTGCTGTATCCGCAGGCGCGCGTGTCGCGCATCGTGTTGCCGGCCAGGAAGGACCAGCCGTACGAGATCCGCGTGCGCCAGCCCGGCGAAATCGCCCACGGCGACGGCGCCACGCGCATCACCCTGGATGCGCGCAGCGGCTTGCCCCTGCGCATACGCGATCCCTTGCGGGCGCCGGCCGGCGATGTTTTCCTGGGCTGGCAATTCCCCCTGCATTCGGGCCAGGCCTTTGGCGTGGCCGGGCGCAGCTTTATTACCGTGTTCGGCCTGATGCCCTTGCTGTTCCTGCTGACGGGGACGTTGGTGTGGTGGAAACGGCGGCGCGGCCGGAAATAAGCGGCCACCAAACCGCTGCGGGGAAAGTTGCTATCATCATAGTATTTTCCGGCAGATCCACTGTCCGGATTCACCCGCACAAGGACCAGCATGAGCAATCCCGACATCACCGTAGCAATGTTGAATGAACGCGGCACCGGCCGCCTGCCCGGCCACCTGGGCATCGTCATCACGCAAGTGGGCGACGGCCAGCTGACGGCCGAATTGCCCGTGCTGCCGCATTTGCTGGCGCCGAATGGCTATCTGCACGCGGGCAGCGTGGTGACACTGGCCGACACGGCTTCCGGCTACGGCTGCATCGTCAACCTGCCCGAGGGCGCCAGCAATTTTACGACCATCGAACTGAAATCGAACCACCTGGGCACGGCCCGCGAAGGCACGCTCACCTGCACGGCCAAGGTTGAGCACAAGGGCCGCAACACGCAAGTCTGGGATGCCGTGGTGAAAAGCAAGGAAACAGGCAAGACCATCGCCCTGTTTCGCTGCACGCAGATGATTCTGTATCCTAAGTAACCCAAGGGCAAAATCTGGGGTCGTACCCTGCAGGGTACGACCCCAGCCCTTGCTTTTGGGCTTGCTAGATTTTCACCCAGTTACCTTTATACAAAACCGGTCCCGTCGGTCCATCCGGATTCGGCGAACCGCCTTTCGGTTCCAGGGTGACGGCCAGCAAGGCCACGTCGTTGCCGATGGCGCGCTGGGACAGGGCCAGTTTCACATTGCCCTTGTCGGCCAGCAAGCCCAAGGAGCGCGGGTTGCCGCTCTTCGGCACAGCCCACAGTTCGAGATCCTTATCGCTCGGCACGGGTGCGTTGCCCACCATGCGCACCTCGAGCGCGCCGTGGCGGCTGTCGGCCGTCAGCAGCAGAGCCGTTTGCGCTTTTTCGTCCGTCAGGCTGGCCACATAGCTGATCTGCGGCGCGTCCAGCAGGCGCGTGGCGACGACGATCACCAGCAGCGCGGCGATGGCGCTAGAGGCCATGCCCAGACCACGCCAGAACGACAGTGAATCACGCAACCAGGACCAGCCGCCCTGCGGCGCCAGGTGCAAGCGCTGTTCTATCTGTTGCCACACGCGCTTGGGCGGCGCCACGGGCGTGGCAAATTCCGCCATCGGTTCCAAACGCTGGCGCCATTCGGCCGTGATATTGCGTAAATCGGCGTCGTTGTACAACCAGCCTTCGAAACGCCGCCGCGCACCCCCTTTCAGGGTGCCCAGCACGTATTCGGACGCCAGTTTCTGGCGCAAGCTGTCATTGCCGCGAATATTCATGATGCCTCCCGTTTTGCCAGGCACGTGCGCAGTCGTTCCAGGCTGCGGCGTATCCAGGTCTTCACGGTGCCGATCGGCAGCGACATCTGCTGCGCCACTTCGCTGTGCGACAAGTCATGATAGAACGCCAGGGCGACCACCTGCCGGTGCACCCCTTCCAGGGCTGACATGCAAAACGCCAGCGCCTTGGCATCACCGCTCATTTGCAGTGATTCGATCGGCGTGGCCTGGGGGTCTCGGAGTGCATTCATGACTTCGCTATCAAACTGTTCGGCATCGATTTCCACGGTATCGTCGCTGCGCCGCAACACATCGAACGCCTTGTTGCGCACGATGGTGGCCATCCAGGTCATCGGCGCCGCCAGATGGCTCTGGTAAGCGGCGGCATTGTTCCAGATGGCAACGAAACCCTCTTGCAAGGCTTCTTCAGCGAGCTCTTGCTTATGCAATATACGCAGCGCGAAGCCAAACAGTTTCGATGAGGTGGCGTTATATAGCTGGCGGAACGCCGTGGCGTCCTTGTTCCCGGCGGCAAGCAGCCAGGTTTTGAGTTGTTGCGGGTCAAGCGATTGAGCGGCTAGGGACACGGATGGCCTTCACAAGGTGAATGGGGGCACGCAAGAGAAGGTTATAACAGGTTGATAACACTTGGCAACAAGGTTTTATACCGTGTTTGTGCGCTGTCTTAGCCGGCGATGGCGGTTTCCAGCAGCTTGTGCAGTTCGGCGAATTCCGGCCTGCCCACGTAGCGCTTGAGGATCTTGCCCTGCTTGTCGAGCACGAAGGTGGTGGGTGTGAGGGCCACGTCGCCATAGGCCTTGGCCGCCTCGCCCGTCACGTCGAGCGCCACCTTGAACGGCAGCTGGCGCGTTTCGGCGAAGTTCAGCACGTAGTTGGCCGGATCGTATTTCATGGCCACGGCCACGAATTCCAGGCCCTGCCCCTTGTATTTGTTGTAGGTGTCGACCATGTCCGGCATTTCCGCCACGCAAGTGGTGCACGAGGTGGCCCAGAAATTGACTATCACCACCTTGCCGCGCAGGCTGGCCGAGGTGATTTTCTCGCCATGGATGCCGTGGAAGGTCACGTCCGGCGCGCTTTGCTTGTCATTCAGCGACAGGTAGCCAGCGGCCACCACGCCCGCCACGAAGACGGCGATCAGGGCTGGCTTGATCCAGGACTTGCTTGCGGAGGGCGAAGTTGACATGGCGAAGTTGAAATAAGTTCACTTGAAACGCGCGGCGATGCGGCAATTATAGCCGTATCCCCGCGTCAAAGCCGTAGGTCAAACGACGTACAGGCTTACTGCTGGGGCCTGTCGCCGACGTTGCCCGTCGTGCGCTGCTGCGGCGGATCAGGCTGCAATTGCTTCAGCTCCGCTTCTGAAATGTAGTCGAACAGCTTGACCACTTTCTGCACGCCGCCCACGCCGCGCGCCACGTCGGCCGCGACCGTGCCTTCGCGCTGGGTGACTCTGCCCATCAGGAAGACGGTGGCGTTCTCGGTGACGACCTTGAACGAGGCGGCCGAGATGGTTTTCATGTCGACCAGGCTGGCCTTGACCTTGGTGGTGATCAGCGCATCGTTCGAGCGCGAGGTGTAGCTGGCCGGGCCGGCGATGATCAATTCATTGGCCACCGATTCCACGCCTTCGATATTGCGCACTTCGCGCTCGACGGCATTTTTCATCGCCTCGTCGCGCACTTCGCCCGTCAGCAGGACGCGGCGGTTGAAGCTGGTGACATTCACGTGGCCCACGTCGCCGACGATGGAGGGGATGCGCGACTCGCCTTTGAGGGCGATCGACTTGTCTTCGGTCTGGGCGCCCAGGGTGCGGCGGTCCGCTGCGGCAACGCCGCCCATCACGGCGCCACCGACCATCAATTCGATGCAGCCGGTGAGCGAGGTGAGCATGGCGCCGCACAAGAGTGCGGTGGCCAGCGGGCGTTGTACGCGTTTCCAGCCTGGGCCAGTACCGAATTTAGTCATTCACGTCTCCTCCGAATAGGGCGACATCGATGCCGTCGCAGATGCAGTGTATGGTGGTCAGATGGACTTCCTGGATGCGCGCCGTGCGCTCGGCCGGCACGCAGATATGCACGTCGGCGTCGGTCAGCATCTTGCCGATGGCGCCGCCGTCCTTGCCCGTCAGCGCCACGACGCGCATTTCGCGCTCGAGCGCCGCTTCCACGGCGGCCATCACGTTGGCCGAATTGCCCGACGTGGAGATGGCCAGCAAGATGTCGCCAGCCTGGCCGAAGGCCTGCACCTGTTTCGAGAAAATCTCGCGGTAGCTGTAGTCGTTCGCCACGGCCGTCAGGATCGACGTATCCGTCGTCAGCGCCAGGGCCGGCAGCGGAAAGCGCTCGCGTTCGAAGCGCCCGACCAGCTCGGCTGCGAAATGCTGGCAGTCGGCGGCGGAACCGCCGTTGCCGCAGGCGAGGATCTTGTTGCCGTTGGACAATGCATAAAACATCAGGTCGATCGCCTGCGCAATGGGCTGCGCCAGTACGGTGGCGGCCTGGATCTTGAGTTCGGCACTTTCGTGGAAGTGCGAGAGGATGCGTTGATTATTCATAGTCTGCCGATTATAGTGCAGGCGCGCGGCATGGCGGACAAGCACTGTTAAAAATGCTTACATATCGAGGATGTTCTTCAGCCAGCTGATGCGTCCGCCATCGATGGCCAGCGCGTCGAAGCGGCACGCTGGCAGCGTCTTTTGCCCCAGCAGCCAGGTTTGCGCGGCCACTACCATGCGCCGCTGCTTGGCTGGCGTGATGCTGGCCAGGGCCCCGCCGTAGGCGGCACTGCTGCGTAGCCGCACTTCGACGAAAACGATGGAGGGGCCGTCGCGCATGATCAGGTCCAGCTCGCCTCCCTTGCACAGATAGTTGCGTTGCAGCAGCACCAAGCCTTGCAGCAGCAGATACGCGAGCGCATCGTCTTCCCCTTGCCGTCCCCGTGCCTGTTTATTCTGGAACGGCAGGGGTGGCATGGCGTGCTCTTATTGGGCCGCTGGCACGGCGACAGGCGCGGGCGCGGCCGGCGGCCAGGTGCTCAGCACGCCCTGCTGATAGGTGGCGGCCTGTTCCGTGCGTTCGAACACGCTTTGATCATTCTCAAAGCGCACGGCCAGACGGCCCGTTACGCCATCGAGGGTAAATGGCGCGTTCGGCCGCAGCGCCACTTCGCGCGCCACGCGGAAGGCATCGATGCCCAGCGCATACAGGCGTTCCATGTCGGCCGTCAGGCGGCGTTCGGCAGGCTGCTCCGGTTGTGGATACACCATCACTTGCGGATGGTCGCGCTGCACCTGCCATGGCAAGTCCAGCAGGCGCGCGCCGTCGAGCTCGGGGCCGCTGGCGCCGCGCCCGGCGCCGGGATTCAATGACGAGGTGCCATACAGAGGCAAGTCGCTGCCGATGGCCACGCGCAGCTGGCGCGCCTGGTCGGCGTCGAGCGCGGCAAACAGCAAGCCCGGCGGCGTGGCGGCCAGGCGCGCGCGCAGTTGCACCAGCTCGGCATCGCTCAGGTAGCCATTCGTGGCCGTCAAGTCCATTGTCTCGATCTTGCCGCCCTGGCGCAGCCATTCCTGCTTGAAGGCGGCGCTGATGCGGCGCTGCGAGGGCGAACCGGCCGACAGGATCAGCGCGCTGGCGCGAGGCTGTTCGCTGGCGGCCCAGGCGGCGACCTGGCGCGCTTCCGCTTCGATCGACAGGCCCATCACCAGCAGCTTGGCCGGCAGGCGCGCCTCGCCGCGGTTGTCGGGGTGGTTCAGGGCAATCGTCGGCTTACGCACCAGGTCGCTATTCGCCACGGCCGTGACGGCCGAGCGCGACAAAGGCCCCACGACGATGTCCTGTTCCTCTTGCGCTTGCGCAAACTTGTTCAGCGCGTCGCTGCTGCCGTCGCCCGTGTCGATCACCGTCACTTCAAAGCCGCTGCGGTCGCGCTCGTATGCGGCCATGAAGCCGGCGCGCAGCAATTCGGCGGCCGGCCCCAGGGAAGCGGAGCGCAGCGGCAGCAGCAGGCCGATGTGGTGGACCTTGCCGTCGGACGGCGCAGGCGCCGTGGCGGCCGGCATGTCTTGCGGCGTGCCGGTCGCCGGCTTGTTCTTGATGGGCGCCAACGGCGCGCCATTGCCGTCGTACGCGGTAATATCGGGTACGGCCACGGCAAACGTCACCGGTTCGGGCGCGGGCGGCTTGGGCGGCACGGGCAGCGGCGTCGGTGGCGGCAGCGCCCTTGTGTTAGATTCAATAGGCGCGCACAATTGCCCGGGCGCGTCGCAAGGCGTGCTGCAAGCGCTCAGCATGCCGGTCGCGGCACAAACAAGCAGTAACTTCACACTATTAGCAAGCATTTAACCTCCAAAATGACCGTACAAGAAATCAGTTCCATCGCCAGCCTGCCCATCATGACAGAGGCGGCGCACCAGGTCTATCCTATCGCAACATTGTATATAGTGGCCACGCCGATCGGCAATGTGACCGATATCAGCCTGCGCGCGCTGCATTTGCTGAGCCTTGCCGACGCCGTCGCCTGTGAAGATACGCGCAACACGGCGCACCTGCTGACGCGCTTTGGCCTGAACAAGCCATTGATTGCGGCACATCAACATAACGAACGCGAAGTGGCGCAAACCCTGATCGCCCGCTTGCACGCCGGCGAGCGCATCGCCCTCGTTTCCGATGCGGGCACGCCAGCCGTGTCCGACCCGGGCGCGCGCATCGTCGACGCCGTGCGCGCGGCCGGCTTGCGCGTGCTGCCCCTGCCCGGCCCGTCGGCGGCGATCACGGCCATTTCAGCCAGCGGCCTGTTGAATGACCAGTTTTATTTTGTCGGTTTCTTGCCGGCCAAGGCCAAGCAGCGTGAAAACATGCTGCACAGCCTGCGCGGCGTGACGGCGACGATGGTGTTTTATGAAGCGCCGCACCGCATCCTCGATTGCGCCACGGCCCTGGTGGAAGCGTTCGAGCCCACGCGCCAGGTGGTGTTCGCGCGCGAGCTGACGAAAATGTTCGAGGAAATCCACCGCTGCCCCCTGTCCGAGGCGGAAAGCTGGATCCGTGCCGACGCGCACCGCGAAAAGGGAGAATTCGTCGTCCTGCTCGAAGGCGCCACGGAAGCGCAGGACGCGGAAGACGTGGAAGCGGAACGCATCCTGAACATTTTATTGGCCGAATGCAGCGTCAAGCAGGCGGCGAATTTGACGGCGCAGATCACGGGGCGCAAGAAAAACGCCCTGTATGAACGGGCGTTGCAGTTGAAGGGGCAGGAATAATTTCTCCGTCCTGCCCAACTGGGTGTATTGTTAAATTATTACCACTTGCAGCCGCTATCCTTCTTGTCGAGTAACATCAGCACGGGCGCCAGCAAGCCTGCGCCTGAATAGGCGGTGCGGCAATCGCCGCGCTTGCCTTGTGCGATGTCGCGCGCCAGCTGGGTTTCCGTTTGCAACGGCTTGTCGGGGATTTGCCCCACGGCCGTGCCCACCTTGGAGGGATCGCGCTCGCCGGCCATCTTGCGCGCCGTCCTCCTGGCCGCCTCCATATCGAATTTCGGTGTTTCCGGGGTTTCTTGCCTGAAGGTGTCGGGACTGGCTGCCGGCGTGGCCGGTGACGCCGGTACGACCGTGATGGCTTGCGGGCTGGCCGCCGGCGCCATGGCCGCCGCCGGCGTTTCCCGGGTAGCGGCAAGCTTTGGCTTGCTGATGGGCTTGGGTTCGCGTTTCGGCTTGACGACTTCGACGGGCGGCGGGGGCGGCTTGGCGGCCAGCGGACGTATCCACACGGCGACCGACTCCACGCGCGGCGCCGTGTCCATCTGCACGGTCGGCTGCACATGGCGCCACAGATAGATCAAGGCGCCATGCAGCAGCAAGGACACGGCAATGCCCAGCACGATGCCGGGGCCCTTCGGCATGGGCTGGCCGCCGTCGCTTCTTTCCATACTGAAATTCATTGCCGTCGTCGCCTTCATGTCTGATCGGGAAAACTTGCGTAGTGAGTGTCGCATATTTCATGCATGCTGAAAATACAGGGGTTCCAGTGCCGCCCGTAAATAATTTACAGAGAGTTTCACCTGACCCTTGACCGAAGGCGATACGGCCTGTATTATCTTGGTCTTCGGAGTGTGGCGCAGCCCGGTAGCGCACCTGGTTTGGGACCAGGGGGTCCAAGGTTCGAATCCTTGTACTCCGACCAAATTTGTAGAAAAAAACCCAAGAGTTCAGGCTCTTGGGTTTTTTTTCGTCTGTACGGTTCACGCCGGTCGGGTAGGTCGGATTAGCGCGCAAGCGCGTAATCCGACACCACCAGGGTCATGGCAAACACTGTTGTCGGATTACGCGTGGCGTCGCCACGCTAATCCGACCTACGCCGCGGCCCGTTTCGCCGCGATGGCGTTGCCAGCCCTGCTGGAACCCTTGCGTCCCAGCTGCTGCGAGATGAACTGGCCCGCATCGACCACCAGGTCCAGGTCGATGCCGGTGGCGATGCCCAGTCCCTGCATCATGTACAGCACGTCTTCGGTGGCCACATTGCCGGTGGCGCCCTTGGCGTAGGGGCAGCCGCCCAGGCCGGAGACGGACGAGTGATAGATCGCGATACCCGTTTCCAGGCTGGCGTAGATGTTCGCCAGCGCCTGTCCATAGGTGTCGTGGAAGTGGCCGGACAAGCCGCCCACGTGGAAGGCTGCGATGGCGCGCTGCATCACCGCCTGCGTTTTGCGCGGCGTGGCCACGCCGATGGTGTCGGCGATGTCGATCTCGTCGCAACCGAGGTCGCGCATGCGGCCCACTACGTCGGCCACGGCGTCGAGCGGCACTTCCCCCTGGTAGGGGCAGCCGAAGGCGCAGCTGATGCTGCCGCGCAGGCGCAGGCCGTGTTCCTTGGCCGCCTTGGCTACGCCCTCGAAGCGGGCAATCGATTCGGCGATCGAGCAGTTGATGTTCTTTTGCGAGAACGCCTCGGAGGCGGAGCCGAAGATCACCACTTCATCGGCCTTCGCCGCCAGCGCGGCATCGAAACCCTGCATGTTCGGCGTCAGGGCGGAATAAATGGTACCGGCGCGGCGCGCGATCTTTTCCATCACTTCCGCGCTGGTGGCCATCTGCGGCACCCATTTTGGCGAGACGAAGGATGCCGCCTCGATATTGGCGAAGCCCGCCAGGGTCAGGCGGTCGACCAGCTCGATCTTGACGGCGGCGCTGATGGTGTCCTTCTCGTTTTGCAGGCCATCGCGTGGGCCCACTTCGACGATCGTGACCTGTTTCGGCAAACTGGCTTGAGCATTCATTTCAATATCCTTGCAAACGGTTGACGATGCCGGCGACAGAGTCTCCGGCTTGCAGGCGGCGCATCTTGGCGGCGATTTGCGCCACGCTTTCGCGGCGCAGGGTGGCGGCCGAAATATGCGGCGTGATGGTGATGCGCGGTTCTTGCCAGAACGGGTGCTGCTGCGGCAGCGGCTCGTTGCGGAACACGTCGAGTGTCGCTCCGGCGATATGCCCGGAGCGGATCAGGGTCAGCAGATCCGGTTCGGCGAGATGCGCGCCGCGCGCCACGTTGATGACATAGGCGCCCGGCAGCAGCATGGACAGGCGCGTGCGGTCGAGCAGGTTGTGCGTCTCGGGCGTGAGCGGCAGCATGCACACCAGCACGCGCGTGCCGCGCAAGAATTCTTCGAGCCCCTCTTCGCCTGCGAAGCACTGCACGCCAGCGAGGTGCTTGCGGCTGCGGCTCCAGCCACGCAGCGGGAATTCAAACTGCGCCAGCGCGCCCAGCACGCGGGTGCCCAGCACGCCCATGCCCAGCACGCCGACGGGGAAATCCGCCTTGTCGAAGGCGGGCAGCGGCTGCCAGATGCCGGAGCGGCCCTGAGCTTCGTAATCGTCGAAGCGGCGGAAGTGGCGCAGCACGGCGTGGCTCACATATTCGGCCATCTGCACGCCCATGCCCGCGTCGTCCAGGCGCACCAGCGGCACGTGGTCGGGTAACGCCTCGCCGAATTTCAGGAGCGCGTCCACGCCGGCACCCGTGTTGAAAATGGCTTTGACTTCGCGCAATGCCGGCAGCATGGCCGCTGGCGGCTGCCACACGACGGCGTAGTCGCACGGCGCGAACGTGTCACCTTCGCGCCAGAAGGCAATTTCGGCCTCGGGCAGCAAGTCGCGGAAGTCGCTGATCCACGCCGCTTCCTTGCCATCCGACCGTTGTAAAAGGATGCGCATCGTGGCCGCCTCTATGCGGCGGCCTTGAAGGCCAGCAGCGGCGCGCCATCGGCCACCTGGTCGCCGACGGCATACAGCACGTCTTCCACCAGGCCGTCGTGCGGCGCGGCGATCGTGTGCTCCATCTTCATCGCTTCCATGATGACCAGCGGCTCGCCCTTCTTGACGTCCTGGCCTTTGTTCACCAGCACGGCGACGACCTTGCCCGGCATCGGCGCCGTCAGGCGGCCGCCTTCCGCCTCCACTTCACCCGCATGCGCCATCGGGTCGCTGTAATGCAGTGTGGTGTGCAAGCCGCCGCTGAATACGTGGAACTGCTCGCCGTCGCGCAGCACCGTGCCGTGCACGGCACGCTCGCCGAGCTTGATGTGCAGCTCGTTGCCTTTGCGCGCCGTCAGGGTGAGGGGCTGGCCGTTGAACAGCCATCCATCCGTCTTGTAGGCGATGCGTGCGGTGTAGCTCTTGCTGTCGCCGGCCAGCGCAAATTCATCGGCGAACGCCAGGCTGCGTCCCAGGGTGCTGTTCAGACGCCAGCCCAGGGCATTGCCCCACGGGTCAGCGCGATTGGCCGATTGCGTTTCGGCCGCCGCTTTTTCTTCCAGCAGCAGGGCGACGGACGCCAGCGCCAGGGCAGTATCGGGCGCCGCCTGCAGGGCGGGGAACAGCGTGTCTTGATTGCGCTCGATCAAACCCGTATCGAGGTCGGCGCTGGAGAATGCCTGGCCTTCGACCAGGCGTTTCAAAAAGGCGATATTGCTGGCCAGCCCGACGATCTGGTACTCGGCCAGCGCCTGCGCCATGCGCGCCAGCGCTTCGCGGCGGTCCGCGCCCCACACGATCAGCTTGGCGATCATCGGGTCGTAGAATGGTGAAATCGCATCGCCCTCGCGCACGCCCGAATCGATGCGCACGGCCGCCGGAACCAGCGTGCCACCCAGTTCGAACGTCACGGCCGATGGCGACTGCATGTGGCGCAGCGTGCCGATCGACGGCAAAAAGCCCTTTTCCGGATTTTCCGCATAGATGCGTGCCTCGATGGCGTGGCCGTGGATGGTCAATTCGTTCTGTTTTTTCGGCAGCGGCTCGCCAAAGGCGACGCGCAACTGCCACTCCACCAGGTCGGTGCCGGTGATCATTTCCGTCACCGGATGCTCCACCTGCAGACGCGTGTTCATTTCCATGAAGTAGAACGAGCCATCCTGGTTGGCGATGAATTCCACCGTGCCCGCGCCCACGTAACCGACGGCCTTGGCGGCGGCAACGGCCGCTTCGCCCATGGCGGCGCGGCGGTCAGACGGCATGCCCGGCGCCGGCGCTTCTTCCAGCACCTTTTGATGACGGCGCTGTACCGAGCAATCTCGCTCGAACAGGTAGATGCAGTTGCCCAGGGTGTCGGCAAACACCTGGATTTCGATATGCCGCGGGCGCGACAGGTATTTTTCCGCCAGCACCTTGTCGTCGCCGAAAGAGCTGATCGCTTCACGCTTGCACGAGGCCAGCGCGGCCTTGAAGTCGGCGCTGTTGTCGATGACGCGCATGCCCTTGCCGCCGCCGCCGGCCGAGGCCTTCAGCAGCACGGGATAGCCGATCTTGTCGGCTTGCGTGTGCAAAAAGTCCGCATCCTGATTCTCGCCATGGTAGCCGGGCACCAGCGGTACATTCGCTTTTTCCATCAGCGACTTGGCGGCCGACTTGGAGCCCATGGCGCGCATGGCGGACGCCGGCGGGCCGATGAAGACCAGTCCCGCTTGCGTGCAGGCGTCGGCGAAATCGGCGTTTTCGGAGAGGAAGCCATAGCCGGGGTGGATCGCCTGCGCGCCTGTCGCCAGCGCCACGGCGATGATCTTGTCGCCGCACAGATAGCTTTCCTTGGCCGGCGCGGGGCCGATCAGGACGGCTTCGTCGCACACGGCGACGTGCTTGGCGTTGGCGTCCGCTTCCGAGTACACGGCGACGGTCTGGATGCCCATGCGGCGCGCGGTGGCGGCGACTCTGCAAGCGATTTCGCCGCGGTTGGCGATCAGGATTTTAGTGAACATGGTCTCTCTCTATTCTCTCAAAAAGGGGCAGCTGTCTCTTGTCATGGACGTTGTGTGCTGGCGTGTCGACTTACGCATTGGTGAGGCGGCATTCGTAGGTCGGGTTAGCCGGCACGGCGTAACCCGACAAGGCTTTCATCAGCAGCCGCACTTCTCTTTCTGCACCGAGTCCAGCATGGCGCCACGCGTCTGCAGGCCCAGTTTGCCCAGCAAGACGCGGTCGTCTTCCGCTTCCGGGTTGTCGGTGGTGAGCAGCTTGTCGCCGTAGAAGATGGAATTGGCGCCAGCCAGGAAGCACATGGCTTGCACGGCTTCGCCCATCTGGCGGCGGCCGGCGGACAAACGCACGCGCGCTTTTGGCATGGTGATGCGGGCGACGGCAATCGTGCGCACGAATTCGAACGGATCCAGCGCTTCCAGGCCATACAAAGGCGTGCCTTCCACCTGCACCAGGTGGTTGACGGGCACCGATTCCGGATACGGATTCAGGTTTGCCAGCTGGGCGATCAGTCCCGCGCGCTGCAAGCGCGTTTCGCCCATGCCGACGATGCCGCCGCAGCATACTTTCAAGCCCGCTTCGCGCACGCGGCCCAAAGTGTCCAGACGGTCCTGGTATTCGCGCGTGGAGATGACGTTGTCGTAAAACTCGGGCGCCGTATCGAGGTTATGGTTGTAGAAATCGAGGCCCGCGTCTTTCAGGCGGTCCGCTTGTCCCTCTTCCAGCATGCCCAAAGTAGCGCAGGTTTCCAGGCCCAGCGCCTTGACCTTGGTCACCATCTCTTCGACTTTTTCCATGTCGCGCTCTTTCGGGCTGCGCCAGGCGGCACCCATGCAGAATCGCGTGGCGCCATTGGCTTTCGCCTGGCGTGCTGCGTCGAGCACCGTGTCGATGTCGAGGATTTTTTTCGCTTCCACGCCCGTGTCGTAGCGGGCCGCCTGCGGGCAATAGCCGCAGTCTTCCTCGCAGCCACCCGTCTTGATCGACAGCAGGGTCGCCAGTTCCACGTCGCCATCGGGGAAGTTGATGCGGTGCGTTTGCTGGGCCTTGAACATCAGGTCATTGAAAGGCAGGTCGAACAGGGCCAGCACGTCGGCGACGGGCCAGGTGGCCGCTTCCGGCACGGTGATGCGCGCCGCAGGGCGGTGCAGTTCGACGGTTTTTGCTGCTTCTTGGACGTGAGACATGTGATTCCTTCGCTTCTATTTTTTGGAGACGTTTAATTGTTGGGATGCTGCGCCGGCCAGTTGGGCAAGCCGGTGAAATCGAGATACGCCGCCGCCGCTTCCGCGCTCGGTTGCGCCAGGCGCGGCACCTTGCCCAGCAGCGGCGCCGGGATGCGCTCGATCAGCGCATCGATATTTTCGTCGAGGAAGCGCATTTCCACTTCCAGGGTGTTGGCCACCCAGCCAATGACGGTCAGGCCGCGCGCTTCGATGGCTTCCAGCGTCAGCAAGGCCTGGCTGATGCAGCCCAGGCGCATGCCGACCACGAGGATCACGGGCAAATCGAGCTGCTGCGCCAGGTCGGCCGAGTCGAAACCGGGCGACAGCGGCACGCGGAATCCGCCCACGCCTTCGACCACGACGGCGTCCGAGGCGGCGGCGATTTCCAGGTAGGCGGCCAGAATCGGCACCGATTCGATGCTCACGCCTTCGAGTGCGGCGGCGATGTGCGGTGCGGCCGGCTCCTTCAGCATGTAGGGTGTTGTCAGGTTGCGCAGCATGCTGACGTTGCCGGCGGCGATCAGGCTGTCGGCGTCTTCATTATGCAGTTCGCCGTCGCGCATCTCGGCGCCGGCGGCGACAGGCTTCATGCCGCAGGCACGCACGCCGCGCGCGACCAGCGCATGCAGCAGGGCCGACGACGTCAAGGTCTTGCCGATTTCCGTGTCGGTACCGGTGACGAAACAGGCAAAGCGCGACGGCAGGCCGGCAATGGCCGGTGCCGGCTGCACGGCCGGCGCCAGGTCCGCCAGCACTTCCGCCACGACAGGATCATCAAGGCTCATGGCGATTCCTTTCCAGGGTGTTGACTGCGTTGATCAATTGCGCCACTTCCTGCGCCGTATGGCCGGCCGACAGGGTGACGCGCAGGCGCGCCGTACCGACTGGCACGGTGGGCGGGCGGATGGCGCCGACCCACAGGCCCTGCTGGTACAGGGTGGCGGCGATGTCCAGCATGTCCGCGTTCTCGCCAATGATGACAGGCTGGATGGCGGACAGCGACGGCAAGGCTTGCCAGTGCTGCAGCTGCAAGCCGTCGTTCCATTGCGCCACCAGCGCCGCCAGATGCATCCGGCGTTGTTTTCCTTCTTCACCGGCGATGATGTCCAGGCTGGCCAGCAGCGCATGCGCCAGCGCGGGCGCGGCGGCCGTGGTGAAGATGTAGGGGCGCGCCTTCTGGATCAGGGTGTCGATGACGGCCTCGTGCGCGCAAACAAAGGCGCCGCCCACGCCGGCCGATTTCCCCAGTGTGCCCACATACACCAGGTGCGGCGAATGCAGGTCGAAGTGTTCCAGCGCGCCGCGGCCGTTCTCGCCCAGCGCGCCGAAGCCGTGCGCGTCGTCGATCACCAGCCAGGAGCCATGTTGTTCGCACAGGGCCAGCAGCGCAGGCAGCGGCGCCAGGTCGCCATCCATGCTGAAGACGCTGTCGGTGACGACGATTTTCGTTTGTGCCGTGCTGGCCGCCAGCAGGGCCGCCAAGGCATCGAGGTCGGCGTGCGGATACACGCGCGTTTTGACGCGGGCCAGGCGCGTGCCGTCGATCAGTGAGGCGTGGTTCAGCGCTTCCGAAAAAATCTCGCTCTCCGCATCGCCCGCCGACAGCGCGGTCAGCACAGCTAAATTCGCCATGTAACCGGTACAAAAATACAGGGCGCGCGCCTGTTCCAGGTTGGCGCCGACGAAAGTCGCCAGCTGCTCTTCCAGCTGCGCGTGGGCGCGGCTGTGGCCACTGATCAGGTGCGAGGCGCCGCTGCCGGCGCCATACAGGTCTGCGCCCTCTTTCAGCGCAGCCACGATGCGCGGATGCGACGCCAGGCCCAGGTAGTCATTGCTGCAAAAGGCCAGCATGTCACGGCCATCGACCGTCAGGCGTGGCGCGCATGGGGTATCGACGGTGCGGCGGCGGCGGATCAGGCTACGCTCTTCCAGTCCTTGCAGCTGCTGTTTCAATCGCGCGATCAGTTCCATCTCAGGCTCCGATCACATGATTGAAGACGGCCAGGGTCTGCTGGCCCAGGCCCGCGATCTCGTCGTCGTCGAGAATGTACGGCGGCATCAGGTAGACGGTGGAACCGATGGGGCGCATCAGGAGTTCGTGTTCCAGCGCCGTGCTGAAGAAGCGGCGCGAAAAATCGGGCGCTGCATCCACCGCATCGAAGGCCCAGATCATGCCCTGCTGGCGGAAGTGTTTTACGCGCTCGTGCTGCGCCAGCGGCGCCAGGGCGCGTGTGATCTTGTCTGCGCGCGCGCGGTTGGCCACCAGCACATCGTCTTCCTCGAAAATCGACAGGGTCGCCAGTGCCGCGCGGCAGGCCAGCGGGTTGCCCGTGTACGAGTGCGAATGCAGGAAGCCGCGGCGTACGTCGGTGCTGTAGAACGCCTGATAGATGTCTTCGCGCGTCATCACCAGGGACAGTGGCAGATAGCCGCCGCTGATGCCTTTCGACAGGCAGACGAAATCGGGCCAGATACCGGCCTGTTCGCACGCAAAGAAGGTGCCCGTGCGCCCGCAGCCGACGGCGATTTCATCGAGGATCAAATGGACTTGATAGCGGTCGCACAGGGCGCGTACCAGCGACAGGTATAACGGGTCGTGCATGGCCATGCCGGTGGCGCACTGCACCAGCGGCTCGATGATGATGGCGGCGATCTTGTCGGCTTTTTCCTGGAACAGGCGCTCCACGTCGGCGGCGGCGCGGCGCGCCACGTCCTCGGCGCACTCGCCCTCGGCCGCCTGGCGAAAGTCGGGCGACATCACCGTCTGCGTGGCGCGCAGCAAGGGGCCGTAGGCATCCTTGAACAGGGCGACATCGGTGACGGCCAGCGCGCCGATGGTTTCGCCGTGGTAGCTGCCTTTCAGGCAGACGAATTCCTGTTTTTCACTCTTGCCGCTGTTGCGCCAGGCGTGAAAACTCATTTTCAGGGCGATTTCCACGGCGGACGCCCCATCGGACGCGTAAAAGCTGTGACCGAGCACGCCGTTGGTGAG
This sequence comes from Janthinobacterium leeuwenhoeki, assembly GCF_051380795.1. Classification (NCBI taxonomy): domain Bacteria; kingdom Pseudomonadati; phylum Pseudomonadota; class Betaproteobacteria; order Burkholderiales; family Oxalobacteraceae; genus Janthinobacterium; species Janthinobacterium leeuwenhoeki. The sequence goes on along the minus strand of NZ_JBNYXT010000010.1, from coordinate 19,007 downwards.
CGCGGAGAGTTTCTCCGACAGTTCGATCACCGGTTCATGCGTGAAACCGGCCAGCATCGCGTGTTCCAGGCGGTCCAGCTGATCCTTCAGCTCCGCATTGATGCGCGGATTGGCGTGGCCGAACAGGTTCACCCACCAGGAGCTGATGGCATCCAGGTAGCGTCGGCCTTCGTGGTCATACAGCCAGGCGCCGCGGCCGTGGCTGACGGGGATCAAAGGGACCGTCTCGTGGTGCTGCATCTGTGTGCAAGGGTGCCACACGCTGCGCAGACTGCGTTCGACCCAGCCCGATTGTTTTTCTGCTTTCAAAACTGCTCCAATGATATTCTTAGTCCATGAGCTTTGGACTATTAGCTAGCCCATGAGCCAACTCGGCTTGCGCTTGTCGAGGAACGATTGCACGCCTTCGCGCCCCTGCTCCGAGGCGCGGATTTGCGCGATGCGCTCGGCGGTGTCCGCCAGCAGCGCATCGTCAACCGGCTGGCCAACGATCTCGCGCACCAGCGTTTTCGCTTGCGCCACCGCGTGCGGGCTGTTGCCCGTCAGCGCTTTCAGCACCTCGGCGGTTTTCGCGTCCAGTGCGTCGCCAGCGACTACCTCGTGGGCAAAGCCGATGCGTAGCGCTTCCTGGGCAGAGAATCGCTCCGCAGTCAGGAAATAGCGGCGTGCCGCGTTTTCGCCCATGGCCTTGATGACATACGGTGAAATAGTGGCCGGGATCAGTCCCAGGCGCACTTCGCTCAGGCAGAAATGCACGTCTTCCGCAACCAGAATGATATCGCATGCGGCGACCAGGCCCATGCCGCCCGCATAGCAATCGCCCTGGATCTTCGCCACCACGGGCTTGGGACACAGGTAAATCGTGCGCAGCATCTGCGCCAGCTGCAGCGCGTCGGCCTGGTTTTCGGCATGCGTGTAGCCTGCCATCTTCTTCATCCAGTTCAAGTCCGCACCGGCGCAAAAGGCGGCGCCATTCGCCGCCAGCACGATGGCGCGCACCATGTCGCTGCGTCCCAGGCCCTCGAAAGCGCGCGTCAGTTCGGCGATCGTCGTCTCGTTGAAGGCGTTGCGCACGTCGGGACGGTTCAGGGTCACGCTGGCGACATTGCCCTCGATGACCAGCTTTAAGGTTTCAAATTCCATGCTCTTCTCCCTCACATGCCGGTTACATACGAAACACGCCGAACTTCGTGTCCGGGATTTCGGCGTTGAGCGCCGCCGACAGGCCCAGGCCCAGCACCATGCGGGTATCGGCCGGGTCGATCACGCCATCGTCCCACAGGCGCGCGGTGGCGTAGTACGGGTGGCCCTGGTGTTCGTATTGCTCCTTGATCGGCTGCTTGAAGGCGGCTTCCTCGTCCGCGCTCCACTCGCCGCCCTTGCCCTCGATGCCGTCGCGCTTGACGGTCGCCAGCACGGAAGCGGCCTGGTCGCCGCCCATAACGGAGATGCGCGCATTCGGCCACATCCACATGAAACGCGGGGAAAACGCGCGGCCGCACATGCCGTAATTGCCGGCGCCGAAGCTGCCGCCGATGATGACGGTGAATTTCGGCACGGCCGCGGTGGCCACGGCCGTGACCATCTTGGCGCCATTGCGGGCGATGCCTTCGTTTTCGTACTTGCGGCCCACCATGAAGCCGGTGATATTTTGCAGGAAGACGAGCGGGATCTTGCGCTGGCAGCACAATTCGATGAAATGCGTGCCTTTCAGGGCCGATTCGGAGAACAAGATGCCGTTATTGGCGATGATGCCGACTTTTACGCCATAGATATGCGCGAAGCCGCAGATCAGGGTGGTGCCGTAGCGGGCCTTGAACTCGTCGAAATCGCTGCCGTCGACGATGCGCGCGATCACCTCCCTCACATCGAAGGGCTTGCGCGTATCGACGGGGATCACGCCGTACAGTTCCTGCGTCGGGTATTTGGGTTCCACGGACTCGCGCAGTGCCATCTGCTGCGGCTTGGTGCGGTTCAGGTTCGAGACGATGGTGCGCGCCAGCGACAGCGCATGCAGATCGTTCTGCGCCAGGTGGTCGACCACGCCGGACAAACGCGTGTGCACGTCGCCGCCACCCAGGTCTTCGGCCGTCACCACTTCGCCGGTGGCCGCTTTCACCAGCGGCGGGCCACCGAGGAAAATCGTGCCCTGCTCCTTGACGATGATCGATTCGTCGCTCATGGCCGGCACATACGCGCCGCCGGCCGTGCAAGAGCCCATCACGACGGCGATCTGCGGGATGCCCTTGGCCGACAGGTTCGCCTGGTTGTAGAAGATGCGGCCGAAATGGTCGCGGTCGGGGAAGACGTCGTCCTGGTTCGGCAGGTTGGCGCCGCCCGAGTCGACCAGGTAGATACAGGGCAGGTTGTTCTGGTCGGCGATTTCCTGGGCGCGCAAATGCTTTTTCACCGTCATCGGGTAGTAGGTACCGCCCTTGACGGTGGCGTCGTTGCAGACGATGACGCATTCCTGGCCCGAGACGCGGCCAATGCCCGTGATGATGCCGGCGGAAGGCGCCGCATCGACGCCCTTGGCGTCCTGGTACATGGCGTAGGCCGCCATCTGGGAAAACTCGAGGAAGGGCGTGCCGGGATCGAGCAGCATTTGCACGCGATCGCGCGGCAGCAGTTTTCCGCGCGCCAGGTGCTTGGCGGCAGCCGCCTCGCCGCCGCCGGCAGCGATTTTCTCGACCTTGTCGCGCAAATCGTCGACGATGGCTTGCATGGCCGCAGCATTGGCCTTGAAATCTTCACTGCGCGGATTGAGTTTGCTTTCGATGTGCGGCATTGCGGTTCCTTTTTATGATCGCCCGGTCTCTCGGGTCGCGCTATTCGGGAAAACTGCCGTCGAGATAAAACCAGCGCATGCCACCCTCGCCTGCTTCGCGCACGAAGCGGCTCACTTCATGCAGGCGGTGCGCGCGGCCATTGACCTTGTAGCGGGCCACGAATTCCACGCTGTCGCGGTGTATCTCTTCGGCTTGATCTGCTGATACTGCTTTACGTTGACGTAAACGTAAAGCAGATTTTACCTCAAGTCCCAGCCAGTGGACTTTTTCTTCTTCCGCAAATAAAGCGTCGGTAGGACGGGTGCTGGCGTGCCAGGTGGCGCGCAGATACGCTTCATCGCGCAAGGTAAACGCCGTGTAGCGCGAACGCATCAGGGTTTCGGCCGTGGGCGGCAAGACGTCGCCCGCGATATACGGGCCGCAGCAACTGGCGTAGGAGGCGCCGCCACAGGGGCAGGCGGCAGATGTCGAGGGTGTGGGCATGCGCTGGCAATAAGGAACGGAAAAGACGGAACAGGAAAGTTCCGCAATTATCCGCCATATCGGCAGCGCCGCGTGCGTGCCGCCTTGGCCTGCTACTTTTTCGGGCTGAGGAAGTCCAGCGCGAACGGCGGCGCCTTGCCCGCCATGAGGTCGGCCAGGATGCGCGCCGTGCCGGCGGCAAAGGTAAAGCCCAGCGGGCCATGGCCCACGTTGAGCCACAGATTGCCAACTTTGCTGGCGCCCACCAGCGGCGCGCTGTTCGGTGTGGCGGGGCGCAGGCCGGCCCAGGCCGTGGCCTGGTCGTAATCGGCGCCGTGCGGCATGGCTTCGCGCGCCAGGCGCGTCAGGCCGGCGATGCGGTTCCAGGCTATGCTGTTGTCGGCGCCCACCATGTCGACCATGGCGGCCACGCGCAGGTCGCCACCGATGCGAGCATACAGCACCTTGCGCTCGAAATCCGTGATGCTGATCTCGGGCGCCCGGTGCTGTGCGCGGATGGGCGCCGTCAGGCTGTAGCCTTTCAGCGGGTACAGGGGTAGGTAAATGCCCGCCGTGGCGGCCAGGTCGCGGCTCTGGATGCCCGCCGCCAGCACATAGTGATCTGCCTGCAACAGGCCCAGGCTGGTGTCGACGCCCGTGATCTTGCCCTTGTGCGTGACGAGGCGGCGCGCCTCGCCTTTTAATATGAGCGAACAATTCGGGTGCTGCAGCAAGCGCGCTTCCAGGGCCAGGCAAAAGGCGTGGCAATCGGCCACCGCTTCGCCTTCCGTGAAGATGCCGCCCGCAAGGGCACCCTGCAGGGCGGCCAGCGCCGGTTCGCGCTGTAAGGCTTCAAGAGGCGACAGGACGATGCGCGCTTCTTCCGACTCGGGCCGGGCCACGGCCCGCTGAAAGATGGCGGGCGAACGGTAGACGATGAGCTTGCCCGCGTCACGCCAGGCATACGCTTCCGGTGGTACGCTCAACTCCAGCTGCGCCATGCCGGCGCGGCTCCATTCGCCCAGTTGCAGCAGCTTGGCCGTCGTGCGGGCATTGCTGGCAGCATTACAATTGCGCAGGAAACTGGCCATCCAGCGCCACTGGCGCCAGTCCGCTTCGGGCCGGAAGCGCAGCGGGCCATCTTTCTGCAACAGCCATTGCAGGGCTTTGAAGGGCACGCCCGCGTCCGCCAGCGGTGCCACATAGCGATAGCTGAGCTGGCCGCCATTGCGGTAGCTGGCGGCGATCGCCACTTGTTCATTACGTTCCAGTAAGGTGACCTTGTAGCCGGCCTCGGCCAGCCACCAGGCCGATGTCAGACCGACGACGCCGCCGCCGATGATGATGACTTGTTGCTGCATGTTGCCTCGCTGCGTTGCGCTCCCATGGTGCGGGAGCATTCGGGAAGAGCTTAGAGGCTGGCCGGTCAGGGAGCCAATGAAACATCATGGTGCAGCCATAACTTTCAGGAATGCACTGTTTCAGTGAAATGATTCATGCTTATCAATCGCACCACGGTATAAGGTGGTGAGTATCAATTCCTCGTTGCGCCCCATGGCGGAATAGGTGCCCGGATAGCGTTCGGCGTCGCTGCCCGTGCCGCCCACCAGCATCACCATGCCGTTCCTGTTCTTCAAATCGAGCACGAAGGCGGAGACGAGGCCATACGCGTCGCCCAGGTGGCCGACCGCATGAAAACTGGCGCCCTCGACCAGGCCATTGCCCTTCCCCGCCACCGCATCGAACTGCTGGTTGCCCAGGCCCCAGGCGCGGTACAGGCCCCGCTCGCTGTCGCCATTGCCGCCATCGGGCGCCAGCTGCCATTGGCGTTCAAACATCAGGGCGAGGCTGGCCGGTTGCAATAGTTGCTTGCCCTGGTGGCGGCCACCGTCGAGCAGCATCTGCATGACCGTGCCCAGTCCTGCGGCGGAAATGCGCAAGCCGCCCGTGGGACTGAAGACGGTGGCGTTGCTGCCGATCACATAGTTGGCCATGCCGGCCGGTGGACGCTGGTAAAAATCATCGGCTTGCACGATCCAGGGGCCTTGCGGCTGCCACTGTTCCGTCTCCAGCGTGCGCTTGCGGTACAGGGTGGCCGTGTTCGCCACCTCGTCCGTAGAAAATGCCGCAGGGTTGTAGCCGCCGCGCACATCGAGGGGATCGAGCAGCAAACGCCGCATCAGCAAGTCGAAGCGCTCGCCCGTGACTTTTTCCATCACGGTGCCGATCACGCCCCAGTTCAGGTTGGCATACCTAAAGTAATGGCCCGGGGGAGCCGCCGCATCCCACATGAGGTCGCCGCCAGCCGTGAACACGTCGCGCAGGCTGCGTTCCGGTCCCCAAGCGTAGCCGCCCGCGTCGCGCAGCGAGGAAGTATGGCTGAGCAGGCTGCGCAGGGTGACGGCTTGCTGGGGAAAGTGCGGGTTGCGCAGTGAAAAGCCCAGGTAAATGCCCACGTCCTGGTCCAGGCTCAGCTTGCCCTGCTCGACCAGCCGCATCAGGCCCAGGGTGGTCATCATCTTCGATATGGAAGCGATGCGGAACAGGGTGGCCGGCGTCACGGGCAAGCTGTCCGCCGGCGTGGCGCCGATATGCCGGTAGCCAAATTGTTGCTGATACGACACCTTGCCATGGCGGATGGCCAGCACGGACAGGCTGGCCAGCGGGTGGGCCGGGTCATCGACGATGGCGGCCAGCGCCGCATCGAGCGCGCGCTGGCGTTCGTGTGGCACGAGTTGCTGAGTGCCGCCGCCGGGCGGGGCGGCCAGCGCGCTCCAGGTCGTGCCCAGCAGCAGCAAGCCCAGCAATCCTGTCATTCTATTGTGCATGTTTCCCTGTTTTACGGTGTGGTGGAGGCATCGCCAGCATAGGGTGGGATGGTTGACTAGGCCAATGAAAATTGCTTATTTATCTATAATGCAAAGCTATACGTACGGTAAAACATTGTTTTTTTAAGTGTATAACCGTTATTTATGGTCATTTTCCATTTATTCATGGGTGGACGGGCTACGCGCAAGCGCCATCGCTATTACACTAGGAGGACAAGGAGAACTGTATGAGCCAGACCAGCGTAGAACTCAAGGTCGATTTAAATGACAATTCGCCTTTATATATGCAGATCGCCCGCAAGCTGAGCGATGACGTACGCAACGGCCGCTACCAGGTAGACCAGGCCCTGCCATCCGAACGTACCCTGTCCGAACTGCTCGACGTATCGCGCGTGACTGCCCGCAAGGCCATCGACCAGCTCGTCGAGCAAGGCCTCGTCGTGCGCCGCCGTGGTTCGGGCAACTATATTGCCCCGCGCATCGAACAGCCGCTGTCGAACTTGTCGAGCTTTTCCGAGCAGCTGCAGCAGCGCGGCTACCGCCCCGGCTCGCGCTGGCTCAAGCGTGAAGTCGTCATCGCCAGCAGCGATGAACAGCTGAGCCTGGGCCTGGCGCAGAACACGAAAGTGGCGCGCCTGGAGCGCCTGCGCCTGGCCGACGACGTGGTGATGGCGTATGAAGTGAGCGTGCTGCCCTTCAGCGTGGTGCCGGACCCGGCCGCCATGGGCGATTCGCTGTATGAATACTTGAGCAGCATCAAGAAGGCCCCCGTGCGCGCCTTGCAGCACATCCGCGCCATGAATGCGACGGACGTGCTGGCCAAGCAGCTGGGCATCCCCGATGGCCAGGCCGTGCTGTTCATCACGCGCATCGCCTACCTGGAGTCGGGCGAAGCGGTGGAACTCACGCATTCGTATTGCCGCAGCGACCATTATGATTTTGTGGCAGAGATGCGCCGCGCTCCATAAATCTACTGCTGGAACAGGCGGATCATGGATTCCGCCACGCCGACGGACGACTCCCAGCTCATGCCGGTCACCAGCCGGCCATCGACTTCGACGTGACTCTTGCCGTTGGCGCCGTGCCTGAATATGCCGCCATGGCGCTTGATGCTGGCTTCTGCCGAAAAGGGATAGGCCTTGTATACCGGCGATTCCTTGTTGAGAAACGCATCGGGGAAGGAGGTGAGCACCTTGCCCTGGATCAGGAAAGTGCCGTCACTGAGCTTCAGGTTCTTGATGCCCTCGGTTCCATGGCAGATGCCCGCGATCACCCCGCCTTGTTGTTCGTAGATACGCAAGGCGATGTCCTGGAGCGGCTTGTTTTCCGGGATGCCGACGATGGCCGCGCCGCCGCCGACGAAAGCCATGCCCGCATACTCGTCTGCCCTGACCTCGGAGACAGGCTTGGTATGGGCCAGTGCCCACATGAAATCACTGTCGTACAGGTGCTTCTTGAGCAGCGCGTCCGACGTGACGATCATTTCCAGGCGTATAGCGCCCCCCCTCCTGTGGATGCGTGACGACGATAAACACCGCAATCTACTGTATTAGTCTGTATGAAAATAAGCTTTTGCGGTCACTTGACTTTGAATGATATACTTGCTTAATTATCCCATGTGTGTGAGTGCCTACTGACATTTTTTGGCTCTCGGGCGCTACATGTGGATTCCGCACTTAGCACAACTTCGCTCGAACATTGTATCTGCCCCGCTGAGGGCATAGTGCGCATGTTTGGCGACTTTTTTATTGGAGGTATGCAATGGCTATCGTTCAAAAACCTATGCAGCCTCTTCTTAAAAAGCTGCAGTCGTCAGGCTTCAACCCTACTTTTGTTAGATCATTGCTTCCTGAGTGGTGGGATGACTCGATTGCGGGAACCCCATCTGGTTTTCAGCAAGTAACATTGATTCTTGGAAAAATCCTTGCCATTCGCCCCGAGTCCCTATGGGACCAGGGAAGTGTGCCTGTATTTGCTCTGCCTGACTCTAGAAAATTTAAACGTCGTACAGACATAGCTGAGGATTCGCTCGATGTTGCCTGTGCGTTAGCTTTCTCTGCCGCAAGAATTGTGCAAAGTGGTTTGGATGAACTCGTATCTCCAATCGCTGTGCCGGATGCTAGCGTTTTACGGAAAGAACTTTTGACCAAGTCGAAGTGGATTGGCTTTGCTGAATTGCTTGACTATTGCATTTCGATTGGCATTCCCGTCATTCATTTGGGCAAATTTCCAGCTAAAGCAAAGAAAATGGATGGCCTGGCATTTGACTGTCATGGACGCCCTGTCATTGTGCTTACGAAACGTTATACACATGGTTATCTCCTCTTCGATTTGGCGCACGAGTTGGGTCATATTGCATTGAAGCATTTGAAGGAAGGTGGCTGCATAATTGATCAGAAAATTGATGCGGATGCTGAAGACGAGGATGAGCGTGCAGCTAATCGGTTTGCGTTAGAGTTGTTGACTGGCGATGCGGAGTGCAGAATTGTTCCTGCTGGACGGAACTTGACCGGCAGTGAGTTGGCGAGCGCTGCTGTTCGACACGGTGAAAGCAATCAAATTGATCCGACGCATGTAGCACTCAACTATGGGCATTCGCATGGTCACTGGCCGGTAGCGATAAATGCAGTAAAGCAAATTGTTGGGACATCCCCTTCAGATCAAGATCTTATCCGAGCAAAGTTGTTCGAGAGTCTAGATCAGGACTCTATGAAAGAGGACGATCTTGATATTCTGGCGAAAATGGTTGGTGAGGCAGAGTAGTGATTGTTCTCGCGGATAATGACATAATTCTGAAGCTGGCCCAATGCGACTTGCTCGATTCGTTGCCGGATCTACTCGGTGCACCGATAGAGAGTATCTTTGTCTCAACAACTGCTAGATACCAGTTGCTCCCCAAAAATCCGGAGAAGCTTCTTTCAAAGTGTGGCAACGAAGAAACTGTGCTGCGCTTGAGGAGGTTCTTGGATGCTGTCAAAGATATTCCTGCGATTGAAAATCTGGAATTATTAACTCGTGTGTCGGCAATCCCGAACATTGATGCTGGTGAACAGCAACTTTTTGTTGCTTGCATAAGCGATGATGCTTCGACCTTGATTACCGGAGATCGAAAGGCTCTCCGTGCAGTCATTTCTTGCAAGGAAACCGTACCTGAACTACATACGGGCTTGGTAGGTCGAGTTGTTACTTTTGAAAGTGCTTTGTTGCTTGCCCTAGAGGTCTTTGGTTTTGCTGTACTCAAGCAGAAGCTCCTGTCTTGCCCTAAACCTGATGGTGTGTTGAAGCAGGTTTTAAGGCCAGACATGGCTGAAGAGAACTTACGTGAGTGTTTGGTTTCATTTACACGCGAGGTCTCTTTGTTCCTGACCGCAAAAGAACGACTTCCTGATGAACTGCGGGTATAAATAGCATAAGACCTAGTCGAGTTTCTTGGCAAGATCTTCTGCGCGAAGGTGGGTGTATCGTTTGAGTATATCCAATGTCTGATGTCTTGTGATTGCTGTCGACGTACGAGTGGTACATCAGGTTTCTGCACTAGTCATAATCTCCCGTTATGCCCGTCCGCCAAGCTTTCATGGCTGACCTTGCACATCGGTATTAAACTGGTTTCACCTTCAACCATGTTCTGAAATCATGTTGAAAACTGAAACTCCGAGCCGGCGGCATCCGGATCTGGACCTGTATCCGGTGGAACAACTGGTGGCGGCGCTAGTCGATGACCAGTTTTGGGCCGTCGAAGCCGTGCGGCTGGCCTCGCCCGACATCGCTGCCGCCATCACGGCCGCCCTGCCCCGCATCGCCGCTGGCGGACGCCTGCTGTATGTGGGCGCCGGTACGTCGGGACGGCTTGGCGTACTCGACAGCGTTGAACTCAACCCCACGTTTTCCTGGCCGCCCGAGCGGGCCGTCGCCATCCTGGCCGGCGGCGCGGGCGCCATGTTTACGGCAGTCGAAGGGGCGGAAGATGATTTATCGCAAGGCGAGCGGGATTTGCTGGCCCTGCAGCCGCAAGCCAAGGACGTGGTGATCCTGCTGGCCGCCTCGGGCGCCACGCCCTACGTGCTGGGCGCGCTGCTGGCCGCGCGCAAGGCTGGCGCCTTGACGATAGGCATCGCCAACAATGTCGATGCTCCCGTGGCGCTTGAGGCGCAATGCGGCATTGTGCTCGACACGGGTACGGAAGTCATTTCCGGCAGCACCCGCCTGAAAGCGGGCACGGCGCAAAAAATCACCCTGAACACGATTTCCAGCGCCCTGATGGTCGGTTTGCACAAAACTTACGGAAACTTGATGGTAGACTTGAAGCCGACCAACGCCAAGCTGATCTGGCGGGCCGTGCGTCTGACCATGCACGCCACGGGCGCCAGCGAAGTGCAGGCCAGGACCGTGCTGGAGCAATGCCACTATCACGTCAAGGTGGCGATAGTTGCCTTGATCAAAAAAATCAACACAAACCAGGCACAGGCATTGTTGGCCGGCGCGGACGGCAGTGTGCGGGCGGCACTGGCGGCGTGATCCGATGGCACGGCATTCTTCTGTCTGGGAGACAAAGAAGGATGTATGGAGCTAGTGAAACAAACCGCCCCGGCGCGCGCGAATAAGCCGTGGCTATGGATCCCTTCCCTGTATTTCGGCCAGGGCATCCCCTATGTAGTGGTCATGACCTTGTCCGTGATCATGTACAAGAACTATGGTTTTTCCAATACGGATATCGCGCTGTATACCAGCTGGTTGTACTTGCCATGGGTCATCAAGCCGTTGTGGTCGCCCTTCATCGATATGTACCGCACCAAGCGCTTCTGGATCGTCGGCTTGCAGCTGGTGATCGGCGCCGCGCTGGCGCTGGTGGCCCTGACGACGTCCCTGCCGCACTTTTTCCAGATCAGCCTGGCCATCTTCTGGCTGATGGCCTTCAGTTCCGCCACGCATGACATTGCCGCCGACGGCTTTTATATGCTGGGACTGGAAGAGCACCAGCAGGCGGCCTTCGTTGGCGTGCGCAGCACGTTTTATCGCCTGGCGATGATCGCGGGCCAGGGCGGCCTCGTGTATCTGGCCGGCTATCTGACGCATGCGACGGGCAATGTGCAGCTGGCCTGGTCCGTCGTGTTTGCGATTTTGGCGGGCCTGTTCATCGCTCTGTTCCTGTACCACTATTTCGTCTTGCCCAAGCCCAAGGATGACCGCCCCAGCATCCAGGGCGCCGGTATTTCTCCGTTGCAGGAATTCATCGCCACCTTTGCTTCCTTCTTCAAGAAGAAGGATATTTTCGTCATCCTGGGTTTCCTGCTGCTGTTCCGCCTCGGCGAAGCGCAACTGTTGAAGCTGGCCGCGCCCTTCCTGCTCGACCCCGTCGCCAAGGGTGGCCTGGGCCTCAGCACGGAACAGGTGGGCCTCGTCTACGGCACCATCGGCGTGATCGCCCTGACCCTGGGCGGCTTGCTGGGCGGTTATATTATTTCCCGCTTCGGCTTGAAACGCTGTTTGTGGATCATGGTGCTGTCCGTCCACTTGCCCGACCTGGTCTTCGTTTATCTGGCCAGCGCCTTGCCCAGCAGCATCTATGTGATCGCCGGTGGGATTGCACTTGAGCAATTTGGCTATGGCTTCGGTTTCGCTTCGTATATGTTGTACATGATCATGGTGTCCGATGGCGCGCATAAAACGGCCCATTACGCCATTTGCACGGGTTTCATGGCCCTGGGCATGATGCTGCCGGGCATGGCCAGCGGCTGGATCCAGCAAATGCTCGGCTACCAGCACTTCTTCATCTGGGTCTGCATCGCCACGATTCCCGCCTTCATTATGGCCGCGCTGGTCAAGATCGATCCCGAATTCGGCAAGAAGGCCGAGGCTTGATTCTTTTGAACTGTGCGCCCGCAAGGATGTCGGGCGCACAGTAAAATGCCCGCACCGATAGACCTGCGCTTCACCACTGCAAGGAATTGTTTTGTTGTCTACTTTCAAAAAACGCCTGGGCGCCGCGGCTGGCGTGCTGGCCGCGCTGGCCACCGCCACATTGCTCAGCAGCTGTACCAGTACCAAGCTGCCCTCGGCAGTGACGCCGGGCGAAGCGGGTTTGCCGGCCGTGCCGCCCGTACGGCACATCACGGGCGAAGTGCCGCCGCCGGCGCCGCGCGAGTTCCGCGCCGCCTGGGTTTCGACGGTGGCCAATATCGATTGGCCCAGCCGCAGCAATTTGCCTGTCGCCAAGCAGCAAGCCGAGGCGATCGCCATCCTTGACCGCGCCAAGTCCTTGAATCTGAACGCGATTGTGCTGCAGGTGCGGCCCAGCGCCGACACGATTTACCCATCGCAACTGGAGCCATGGTCGGAATACCTGACCGGCAAGCAAGGCCAGCCACCATTGCCCATGTATGACCCGCTGGCCTTCTGGGTGGCGCAGGCGCATGCGCGCGGCCTGGAATTGCACGCCTGGTTCAACCCTTACCGGGCGCGTCACGCGACGGCCAAGTCGCCGCTGGCGCGCGACAGTTTTGCGTCCACCAACCCGGCATCCGTCAAGCAATACGGGCGCTACCTGTGGATGGACCCGGGCGACGCCGCCGCTTCCAAACACACGACGGAGGTGGTGCTCGACGTCGTGCGCCGCTACGATATCGACGGCGTGCACATCGACGATTACTTTTATCCGTACCCGATCGATGCGCCTGGCGCCGGTGCCGGTGCGGAAACAGCCGCGCTGGACGCGGGCAATGGCGGCGCCAAGCGCGAACTGCCGTTTCCCGATGAGCCTTCCTGGCAGCAATATCTGCTGGCCGGTGGCCAGTTGGACCGCCCTTCCTGGCGCCGCCAGAACGTCAACCAGCTGATTGAAACCTTGTATACAGGCATCCACCGCGAAAAGAGCTGGGTGCGTTTTGGCATCAGCCCCTTCGGCATCGGCCGTCCGGATCGTCGCCCTGCCGGCATCGTCGGCTTCAGCCAGTACGATAAATTGTATGCGGATGCGGAACTGTGGCTGGCCAAGGGCTGGCTCGACTATCTGTCGCCGCAGCTGTACTGGCCCGTGGCGCAGGCGCCGCAAGCGTTTGGCGTGCTGCTCGACTACTGGCTGGCGCAAAATCCGTATGGCCGCCACGTGTGGCCGGGTTTATATACGAGCCGGATCGACAATTCCGCCAAGTCCTTCACGCCGCAAGAGATCATCAAGCAGATCGAAGTGACGCGCACGCGCCCCGGCGCAAATGGACAAGTGCATTTCAGCATGGCGCCGCTGATGCAGAACCGCAAGGGTGTCAGCGAGCAACTCAAGGCCATCGTGTATCAAAGCCCTGCGCTGATTCCCGCCACGCCATGGCTGGGCAAGGAAGCACCGGGTACGCCCGTGCTGGCCTTGCGCCGCGATTCCACCAGCCTGAACGTCAAATTGACGGCGGGCGGCGGCAAAGCCGTGGCGCAGTACGCCGTCTGGGCCCGCTACGGCGAAGACTGGCGCTTTACCGTGGTCACGGGCGTGCAGGGCGAGCTGACCCTGGTCGACGATGTCATTGGTAAAGTCAATGCGGTGGTGGTCAGCGCCGTGGACCGCCTCGGCAATGAAAGCCCCCGCGTCACCGTGCGCGCACCGTTTACGGCCCCCGCCAAGTAATTGTTCACCGCTAGTCCATAACCTGCAGGCATGAAACATGCGCAAGCTTTCATGCCTGCAAGCTCGGCTTGGCTTTACACTCATGCCATGATTTCCATCCCTAAAGCCCCTCATGCAGCGCCCGTGCTGGGCCTGGGCATCGACGCGGGCGGCACGCAGACGCGCTGGGCCCTGGCCAACGCGGACGGCGCCATCGTGGCCGATGGGGCTGTGGAAGGCTTGTCTGCCTTGCAAATGAGCAACGAAGCGGGCCGCGCGGCCGTGCACGCCACGTTTGCCCGGCTGTGCCAGGGCGTGCTGGCTGTCGGCCAACCGGGTGCCGTGGTGGCGGGCTTGACGGGCTTTGGCGGTGACGATGTGGCGCTGGCGCACATGCTGGCCGCCTTGCTGGCGCTGGACGCCGGCGATGTCAGTGTAGGCAACGATATCGACATCGCCTATCGCGACAGCTTTGAACCAGGCGAAGGCTATCTGGTCTACGCTGGCACGGGCTCGATTGCCGCCTGGATCGATGCGGATGGCGTGTTTCACCGCGCGGGCGGGCGCGGCGTGCTGCTTGACGATGGCGGCGGCGGCTACTGGATCGCGCGCGAAGCCTTGCGCCACATCTGGCGCCGCGAAGACGAGGCGCCTGGTAGCTGGCAAGCCTCGCCCATGGCCGGGGCCGTGTTTGCGCAACTGGGCGGCAGCGACTGGTCGCTGTCGCGCGCTTTCATGTATGGCCAGGACCGGGGCGCCATCGGCCGGCTGGCGCTGGCCGTGGCTGCCAGTGCGGATGCCGACCCGCTGGCGCTGGATATCTTGCGGCGCGCGGGACAGGAACTGGCGCGTTTGGCGCTGGCCCTGACGGCGCGCTACGGTCCCCGTCCCGTGGTGCTGGCGGGCCGCGCGGCGCAGTTGCACCCGGCCATCGCGGTTGCCATGCGCGCCGCTTTGCCGGTATCGTTGATGTTGGAGCAAAAAGTTGCCCGTTCGCATGAGGCTGCGGCCAAGCTGGCAGCCCGGGCAGCCAGCCAGCGTACTGGCAAGAACTGAACATTTTACCAACCCGAACACGGATCTTTCATGAAAAAAATCGCCCTCGCCCTGCTGGTGGCCCTGCTCTCCGCCTGTACCACGCCCGCGCCGCACCTTGACCACAGCTTGACGGCGCGCAGCCAGAGCCCGCGCGTGAAATTCATCGTTATCCATTACACGGTCAGCGACCTGCCCCGCTCGATCAAGATCCTGACGGAACAAGTGGTCAGCAGCCATTATTTGCTGACCGACACGGACAAGCCGAAGTTTTACGTGCTGGTCGACGAATCGCGCCAGGCAAATCACGCGGGTGTAAGTAACTGGAAGACTTATACACAGTTGAATGTCAGCTCGATCGGCATCGAGATCGTCAACCCTGGCTACAAGGACACGCCGGAAGGCCGCCTCTGGTATCCATTTCCGCAGGCGCAGATCGATGAGCTGATTCCGCTGTTGAAAGATATCCAGGCGCGTTACAACATCGCGCCGGAAAATATCCTGGGCCACAACGAAATCGCCCCGCAGCGTAAGCAGGATCCGGGTCCGCTGTTTCCATGGCGCCAACTGGCCGATGCGGGCCTGATCGTCTGGCCCGATGCCAACCGTGTCGCCGTGCAGCGCCCCATGTTTGAGAGCCAAGTGCCGGACGCCGTCTGGTTCCAGAAAAAGCTGGCCCAGCACGGCTATGCGACGCCGAATACGGGCGTCTTCGATGAAGCGACGCGCAATGTGTTGATCGCCTTCCAGATGAAATACCGCAATACATTGTTTGACGGCACGCCCGATGGCGAAACGGCAGCCCTGCTGGAAGTGCTGACGACGCCGGCCCCAGCTGTTGCAACAAAGTAGCATGGCCGTTCCAGCCCATGACTTTTTCTTATATGCTGAACGTTGAAGGCCCAGGTGGCCATGGCAAGGTAGAGGAATAGCTCATGCGGCTGCGTCATATCGAAGTGTTTCACGCCATCATGCAAGTTGGCACCATCAGCGGCGCGGCCCAGGTGTTGCATATTTCGCAGCCGGCCGTGACCAAGGTCTTGCAGCATTGCGAATTGCAACTGGGCATGCCGCTGTTCGAGCGCGTGCGCGGCAAGCTGTACCCGAAGCCCGAGGCGCACCGTTTGTTTGTCGAGACGGAAAAACTCAACCGCGATTTATTGGGCATCCGCCGCCTGGCGGCCAGCCTGAAGGGCCACGCGGTGGAAACCATCCGCCTGGTCTCCACGCCGACGCTCGCCATCAGCGTCTTGCCATTCGCCATGACGGAATGGCGGCGCGACTTTCCCCACACGCGTTGCCAGCTGGCCACCCACCACACGGGCGAGATCGTCAATACCCTGCGCCTCGGTGAAGCGGACCTGGCCGTATCGCTGCAAGACCCACGCCACCCGGGCATCGTGGCCGAACCCATTGCGCAGGGTGTCATGACGGTGATCGCGCCGGCCGGCACCTGGCATGCGGCCGATTGCGGCACGCCCTTGACGGCGCATGGCCTGAATGGCGAGCTGATCGGCCATGCGGACAACGATCCGCTGGGTGAGCTGGTGGTGGCCGCCTGCGAGGCGCAGGATATCCACCCCGTTTTTGCCACCGTGGTGCAGACTTATCAAATTGCCCGTTCCCTGGTGGAAGCGGGCGCCGGCATGGCCGTGGTCGACCCGTTTACGGCCGCGTCCGGCTCACCCGAGCGGCTGCAGCGCCGTCCCTGGGCGCCGACGATCCCCATCCAACTGTATTTATTGACGGCGAGCCACTCGCCGCTGTCGCATGGCGCGCGGCGCCTGGCCGACAGCATCGGCGTGGCGGCGCGCAACTGCCTGGAAAGAGGAGTCTGATGTCTGTTGCAAGTTTGCAATTGGAAGCGGTCGGCAGCGATCCGCAATTTCGCCACCTGAGCAGCATCGCCGGCATCGCCGTCGACTTGCGCTACGCCACGCCCGGCAACTTTGTCGGCCGTGACTTATATAGTCCCATCGATTGCGCCTGGTTGCACCGCGATGCCGCCGCCGCCCTGGAAAAAGCCGTGGCCTGGCTGGTCGCGCATCGCCCCGATCATCATTTATTGGTGCTCGACGCCCTGCGCCCGCAACGGGTGCAGCAGCAACTGTGGGATGCGCTGCAGGGAACGGAGTTGCTGGGCTATATCGCGGAACCGTCGCGCGGCTCGATCCACTCGTTTGGCATGGCGCTCGACATCACCATCGTGGGCCCGGACGGGCAGGAACTGGACATGGGCACGGGCTTCGATGATCTGAGTGAGCGCTCGCACCCGGCGCTGGAGCTGTCCTTGCTGGAAAAGGGGGAAATCACGGAGGAACACGTGGCGCATCGCCGCTTGTTGCGCGACGCCATGTTCCAGGCGGGCTTCTTTGGTATCAACAGCGAATGGTGGCATTTCGATTGCGGCGACCGGGTGCTGGTGCGCCAGACCTACACCCGGGTACTCTAATTAGAAGACCTTTAGTCCCTTCAGCATCACGATCAGGATCAGCACGGGCGAGACAAAGCGCAGCAGGAACAGCAGCACATGCGCCAGAGTTTTATTTTGCAACTGGCCATGATTGCTGATCGCATCGATGAAATGGTCCTTGCCCCAGGCCCAGCCTGTAAACAAGGCAATGGCGATGCCGCCCACGGGCAGGAAAATATTCGACGAGACGAAGTCGAACAGATCAAACATATTCAAGTTAAACAGCTTGAAATCGGCCAGGGTGCTGTTACTCAGGGCGCACACGGAGCCGAGCACGGCAAGTAGCAGCATGGTCACCACCGTTGCCTTGGTGCGCGTCCAGCCAAAGCGTTCGTGAAAAATCACCACGGGCACTTCCATCAGCGATAGCATCGCCCCGGTGGCGGCCACGGCGGCCAGGATGAAGAACACCACCATCAGGGCTTGTCCCATGGGAATTTGCGAAAACACGGCGGGGATGGTGATGAACACCAGCGACGGTCCTGCGCTGGGGGCGAAGCCAAACGTGAACACGGCGGGGAAGATGGCGATGCCGGCCAGCATGGAGACACCCAGGTCGGCCGCCATCACGCGCAGGGTGGTCGCAGGGATATTCTGGTCATCGCGGAAATAGCTGCCGTACGTCATCATCGTACCCATGCCGACGGACAATTTAAAAAAGGCCAGGCCCATGGCCGTCAGCACGACGGATGCCGTCAGCTTGGAAAAATCCGGGCGGAACAGAAACGCCAGGCCTTCGCTTGCCTTATCCAGCGACAGGCTGACTGCACAGAGCAGTAGCAGCAGCAGGAACAGCAGCGGCATCAGTTTCTTGGCGATCGCTTCGATGCCCTTGGTAACACCCAGCATCAATATGCCGCCGATAAACAGCAGCACGCCCCATTGCCACAATAGTGATTGCAGGGGATTGCTGATCAGCGAAGCGAAGGCCGCTTCCGTCACCAGCTTGTCGCTGCTGAGGATGGAGCCGTCGATGGCCTTGGCGATATAGGCAAACACCCAGCCCACCACCTCTGAATAGAACGCCACGATCAGGAAGGCGGCGACCATGCCGATCACGCCGACCAGCCACCAGGGCTTGCCCTTGGGTGCCAGCTGTTCCATGGTGGAGATGGGATTGACCTTGGCGCGGCGTCCCAGGGTGATTTCCGCGATCATCACCGGCAGTCCCACCAATAAGGTAGCGAGCAGATAGATGAGCAGGAAGCCGGCGCCGCCATTGGCGCCCGTCAGGTAGGGGAACTTCCAGATATTGCCGAGACCGACTGCGGAACCGAGCGTGGCGGCGAGCACGCCGAAGCCAGTGGTAAAGCCAGCTCGTTTCAGGGTCAGGCCTGATCCTTGAGCTTGTTGTTTCATTGTGAATCTTCTATATATGGACGCGGATTTGCGCTGAGGGGGCGAAATTGTAGCAGTTGGCCGCAAATACCCCGGAAAAGCCTTGCTACTACGGGGGCGCTTTGCTATAGTTCGCCTCCCCAATGAGACGCAGTCAAATGCGGCTTTGAGGATCACCGGAAACGGCGATGAGTAGTAAAGAAGGAGTTGACGGATGTAGTGAAATGCTTCATACTCTTCCTTCTTCGCAGCTGACAAACACAACGCTTTGTCGATAGCGCGAAAGCAGTAACCGATCACAGTTCTTTAACAATTAACAGTCGATAAGTGTGAGCATTTGGTGTAAGTGCAGCGTTAATCTTCGGATTGACGTCTAACTTAAAATATCAAATGTTCACAAGAAATAATGAAATAGGATACTTCTTCGGAAGTAGCCTGTCAGTTTTTTGAGTGAGCAAACACCTCGCAATGCGAGGGGTTTGAACTAGTTA